>JBHHVO010000013.1:0-19259 GCA_046754365.1 Phycisphaerae bacterium
AGGTCGACGACCTTGCCCTTGCCCTCGTCACCCCAGCCCAGGCCGATAACGCAGGTGTGGTCGTGATGTCCGGGCCAAGCGTGTGGCATACGCAAATGCCTCGCCGTGGGCGCGCCGTCGGCGGCCAGTTCGAGCCCGCGGGGCAGCGCCCGTGGGCATCGGCGTCCGATGCGGGGTCGGGCCGCGATGGGTCGCCGGGCGGCGGCGCCCGTCGCCCGGGCGCGTGAGACGCGTCCGCCGGGCAGCAAAACGGGGCCACAGTTCGGCCCCGAGGACGTGTACCGCCTGTTTCGCGTACGCTATCGCCGCCCACGGTGGATGTCAACGGCACCGGCAAGTCGATGTGACATACCGGTTTACGTTTACCATCGCGTTTTTTGTATTAATTTTCGTGGAAATTAGTTGCCGGAATCAGGATTCTAACATAAACTCTCTTCGTGTTACGGTTTGGATACGCGGTTAGGCCGTCTCGAAGGAAAGGACCACGACCGATGGAAACTGCACCGCTTCGGAACTTCTTGGAGATTCCTTACGACAAACTGGAAGAAATGAACCTGGAGGCGAAACGGCAACGCGCGGAACGCGTCGACGCCGGTGACATCGAGCACGCGCGTCGTAAGTACCTTATGGACGAGAAGCGGATCAAGGCGGTGACGGTGTGCTTCTGCGACCTCGAGGGCCGGTTGCACATGCTCGACTACGACAAGAAGTTCCTCCTCGCATCGGCGGACAATCTCACGTTCGACGGGTCGTCGATTCAGGGGTTCTCTCGGTTGAGCGAGTCGGACCTTAAGCTCTCGATCGACTGGCCGGCGTTCTACTGGCTGCCGAGCGATGTGTTCGGTCCGGGCAAGGTGGTCGTGTTCGGCGAGGTGCTGAATCGGGACGGTTCGCCGTATCCGTCGGACTTCCGGTCGATGTTGCGGCGGTATTGCGCGGAGCTCTACCGGAAGGATGGGACGGTGGCGTATGCGGCGCCGGAGATCGAGGGTTTCCTGTTCAAGGGCGCGGACGCGGAACGGCGGTATCACGAGACGGGCCGGTTCGAGTACATCTCGAGCGGCGGGTACTTCCACTCGCTGCCGAATGATCCGCTCCGGCAGTTCATCGACCGGACGGCGGAGGCGCAGCGTGCGCTGGGTCTGGCGAATGAGAAGGATCACCCCGAGGTGGCGCCGTCGCAGTTTGAGATGAATTTCTCATACGCCGACATCGTGATCACGGCGGACCAGGTGAACCTCTACAAACTCACGTGCCGTCAGGTGGCGCACAACCTGGACATGACGGCGTGTTTCTTGCCGAAGCCGGTCGCGGGGGTGAACGGCAACGGGATGCACGCGAACATGTCGCTGAGCCGCGGCGGCAAGAACGTGTTCTACGCGAAGGACGGCGAAGACGGCCTGTCGCGGACCGGATGGGACTTCGTGGATCGGATCCTGAATGCGGCGCCGGACATCTGCCTCGTGCTCAACTCGAGCGTGAACGCGTATCGGCGGCTGGACCCGAACTTCGAGGCGCCGAACCAGATCAAGGCGTCGGGGATCAACCGGGGTGCGATGGTCCGGATTCCGCTCGGCAACGAACGGAGCGCGCGGATCGAGGTGCGGTCGATTTCTCCGGACGCGAACCCGTACGTGCTGTTCTACACGCTGCTGCGTACCGGGATCGAGGGCCCGGCGCCGGATCCGGCGGAATCCGAGGGGAAGCGGACGCGGACGCGGTTCTTGCCGGGTAATATCTACGACGCGATCCGGCTCTTCAAGGGTAGCGATTGGGTCACGAAGATCATGGGGGAGGTGACCCAGGCGAAGTATGCGGAGCTGAAACAGGATGGTGCGGACCGGTGTCCCAAGGATCTCGGGGCGCAGGTCAAGCGGGGTGAGATCATGTTCCACCACGAGGTCACGAATCAGATGCTCTGGAACATGTTCTGACGCAACCGTCGCCGGCGGACGGCGCCGTATGGCGCGGCGTTCGTGGTGTGGCCTGGCGCCTGTATATGGGACGTGCTACGCAGACAGCGGTTCGAGATTGGTTCCTGCGCAACCGGCCGTTCCTCGTGTTCGTCCCGGGTATCGTGGCGATGCTCGGCGTGGCGGTCGTGCATGAGGGTTTGATGCCGGCGCGCGTCGCGGGTACTGGCGGCGCGGGGTTGCTGTCGTGGACGCTGCTGGAGTGGGTGATGCACCGCGCGATGCACGTAGAGACGCGTATCGCATGGATCACCCGGCTGCAGGACACGGCCCATCTGCGTCACCACCGAGAGCCCGACGACCTGGAACACTCGGTCATCATGCTGCGGACGAGCATACCGCTCGGTGGCCTGTTCGTGTGGCTCGGGTGGGTCGTGCTGGGGGCTTGGGGCGACGCACTGGCGTGCGTGGCCGGCTTGTTTATCGGATATGTCTGGTATGAATGGGT
The DNA here is from genome assembly GCA_046754365.1 of Phycisphaerae bacterium. GTDB lineage: Bacteria > Planctomycetota > Phycisphaerae > UBA1845 > UBA1845 > JBHHVO01. The sequence goes on from JBHHVO010000013.1 coordinate 2,422, forward strand.
GCACCTGACCGTCCACGCGGGGCGGGCGGTGGCGGGGTTCCGGTTTCTGCGGCGATACCATAACCGCCATCACTTCGGGGCGTGGGACCGTGCGTACGGCGTCACGTCGCCGCTCTGGGATTGGGTGTTCGGCACGTTGCCGCGTCGCGCTGAGACGCGTACGGTATGAATGCGGGTATCGCGGGGCCGACATGTTCCGGGCAGCGCGCGGCGTCCGTGTCGGGCGGCCCACACCGTGGGCGCAGGCCCGGGAGGAGGTGCAGGATGAGCGCCACCTGGAAGCTGGCGCGGGGCAAGACGTGGCGCGAGAAGCTCGAGGCGCCGCATCCGAATCACGGTAAGGTGGTGGATGTCCCGCCGCGGATGCAGAAACGGTTCGGCACGGGCAAGATGCTCATCCCCCGGCCGGTGGATGTGGACGCGGTCATGCGCGCCCCGCGCAAGGGGCGGCTTGTCACCCAGTCGCAGATTCGTGACCGTCTCGCCGATCGGAGCGACGCCGACTGCGCGTGCCCGATGACGACCGGCCTGTTTGTCCGGATGGTTGCGGAGGCGGCTGAAGAGGCCGCTCGGGCGGGTAGGAAGCGGATTACGCCGTACTGGCGGACGATCAGGGACGACGGGAAGCTCATCGAGAAGTTCCCGGGCGGGCCGCGTGCCCAGGCCGCGAAGCTGCGTCGGGAGGGCTTGACGATTGAGTCCGCCAAGGGCAAACAGCCGCCACGGGTCAAGGACTTCGAGCGATATTTGATCAAACCGTGACGGCGTGGGTCCGCCCCGCGTCGTACCCGATGGCGTATCCGGCGCTGTGGGGGCAGGGGCGGGTCCGCGCGAACCCGCCGGTACGGGGCGGGTTGGTTGTCTTGGCTTGATGACGCGAAACGGAGCGGCATCCGCATGACGGCCGGCCGGGCGGCCCGCGTGCTTCTCGACGTGTTGGGGCATTGATCCGCGCCCCAAGCGCCGGGGCGCGGTGCTTGCTCGGCGCCGGACGGCACACGTCTTTGTTGTTGAAACGGCCGATACGCCTGGGTCGCGAGATATGGGGTTGACACCGTGTGTTTCGCCCCTACACTCTGGTATTGGTTGGTTTGTCGAAGCGAGGCATGTATCTGACCGTAGGTTACTCGAGTCCGAAACACGCTGCCAGAATCGTCTTCCTACCTTCGAGGCCGAGAGTTCGGCCGCTTTCCCCAACGACCCTGAAAGTAAAACCGCGGGTCGGGCAGGCCCTCGACAGGAGAATGCGATGGGCAAAAAGTTGTATATCGGGAACCTCAGTTACGACGTCAGCAGCGCGGACTTGGAGACGCTGCTTTCGGCACATGGCACGGTCTTAAGTGCGGAGGTCATTACGGACCGCTCGACCGGCCAGAGCAAAGGATTCGGGTTTGTAGAAATGGACTCCGACGCGGCGGCCCAGGCGGCGATCGCGGCGCTCGACGGTCAGCCGCAAGGCGGCCGGACACTCAAGGTCAACGAGGCCAAGCCTCGCGCGCCGCGTACCGGCGGCGGTGGTCGCGGCGGGTACGGCGGTGGTGGCGGTCGGCGCGACCGCTACTAGGCCGCTCCGGCTCGCAAGAGGAACATCGCGGGGCAGACGGGACGGTTTGATCGTCCTTTCTGCCCCGGTTTTTTGCGCTGCGCGAGGCGTTCCGCGCCGCCGTCGCGTGGTCACGCGGGCGTGGGGCTCACGACACCCGCGCGTCCCACCGCATTGCATATCCACGACCCCCCCGCGCGTTGACTCCTGGTCGGGTGTTTACCACGGCGCCGGCCCGATGACGTATACACGGCATGCGCGGGGCGGCCGTGCGTGCGTGATCCGCGTGATCGGGTGCTACGTCCGGCACGGGGTCCGGACGCTACATCCCTGGGGGAGGCGCTATGCGCTGGGCCGGGCGCTGCGTGCGGAAACGGACGCTGCGCTGGGGCGCCCCCTGCGTCCGGATTTGGTCGGGTGAGCGCGGCGGTGGGCAGGTCAAGCGGGTGTCGGCGAGTTGTTGGGCGATTCCAGCGGGTGCCGGCAAGCTGGCGGGGCAGGTTCAGCGGATGCCGGCGAGCTGTGTGGCCAGGTCGGCCGGCGTCGTCACGGGCCGGCCGCAAAGGTAGTTCCGGCACACGTAGGCGGCCGGCTTGCCGTCGATGAGCTTCTTGCGTTGCAGCAGCGGCAGCGCGTCGTCGCGCGCGGCGTCGGACGGTGTGGCCAGGGCGACGACCTTGTTCGGGATGTAGCCACGGTAGACCTGTGTGATGAGCGCGTTGGTGGCGGGATCGCCGGGATCGCCGACGATCGCGATCTCCCTCGGGTGGTCGTGGTAGAAGAGCACGGCCCATTGCATTCGGGCGAGGGCACCGCGCTGCAACATGGGCTGCATCGCGCGCATGGTGTCTTCGGCGAGGGTGCGGAGTTCGGGTCTGCCGAGGAGGATCGAGAGGCGCAAGGCGTTGAGCGCCGCGACGGAATTGCCCGACGGAACGACGCCGTCGCGCGGGTTCTTGCTGCGGACGAGCAGCGTTTCGGCGTCGTTGGCCGTGTAAAAGAAACCACGACCTTCCGGGTCGCGGAAGTGCGCGACGAACGTGTCGTGGAGTCGCTCTGCGGCATCGAGGTACTTGCGCTCGAACGTCGTCTCGTAGAGCGTGATGAGGGCCTCGACGAAGTTCGTGTAGTCGGTCGCGAGCGCGGCGTTGTATGTCTTGCCGCGTCGATGCACGCGGTGGAGCCGACCGCCCACGACCATGTCCGAGAGGATGAAGTCCGCCGCGCGTCTGGCGGCGTCGCGGTAACGAGGTTCGTCGAGGATGCGGTACGCGCGGGCCAGGCTCGTGATGAGCAGGCCGTTCCATTCCACGAGAATCTTGTCGTCCAGGGCGGGCGGTACGCGCCGGGCCCGGGCCGCCCGCACGGCCGAGCGCATGCGCTGTAGCCGGTCGCGCCACTGGTCGGTCGTCATGCCGTGATCGCGCGCAAACGCGGCGTCGGTCGTCGTGACGTGGAGGATGTTGAGGCCGCGGTGCCAGTTGCCGCGCTCGGTGACGTTGTAGTACGCACCAAAGAGCGGCGCGTCGTCGGGTGAAAGCAGGGCGTCGATCTCCTGTTTCCGCCAGACGTAGAACTTGCCCTCCTGGCCTTCACTGTCGGCGTCACGCGACGAATAGAATCCGCCGCGCTGGTCTTGCAGGTCGGCGATGCAATAGTCGAGGATGCTTCGGGCCACGCGGGCGTAGCGCTTGTCGCCGAGAAGCTGATACGCGCTGAGATACACACCGCTTACGGTCGCCTGGTCGTAGAGCATCTTCTCGAAGTGCGGCGCGAACCACCGCGGGTCGGTGCTGTAGCGGCAGATGCCGCCGCCGATGTGGTCGTAGATGCCGCCGGCGGCCATGTGGTCCAGCGTCGTGGCCACCGGGTCGAGCAGCTCCGGCTTGGACACCTCACGCTGCGACGCGTATGCGCGGAGCATGAGCTCCATGTCCATCGTCGGCGGGAACTTGTTCCGCGCACTCCGCCGCCCGCCGAGCACGGGATCGAACGAGCCGGCCACGCGATCGACGTACCGCGACACGACCCCACGGTCGATAACCACGGCGCCGCCACGCGTCCGCTTGCGGGCTCGGACCTTGTCCACCAGCGCACCGGCGTCCCGCAGGAGCGCCGCGCGGTCGTGGCGCCACTTGTCGGCGATGTCCAGGCACATGGGCCGCAGCCCGCGCCGGCCACCGCGGTCTTCCGGCGGGAAGTACGTGCCGCACGCGAACGGCTTCTTGTCCGGCGTCATAAGGATGGTCATGGGCCAGCCACCGCGGCCCGTCATCGCGACCGTGGCCGCCATGTAGATCTCGTCGATGTCGGGTCGTTCCTCGCGGTCGACCTTGATGCAGATGAAGTGTTCGTTGAGCACGTCGGCGACGGCGTCGTTCTCGAAGCTCTCGCGCTCCATGACGTGACACCAGTGACACGCCGCGTAACCGATGCTCAAGAAGATGGGCTTGTCTTCGGCCACGGCGCGGGCGAACGCCTCGTCGCCCCATTCATGCCAGTCGACCGGGTTGTACGCGTGCTGCAGGAGGTATGGGCTTGATGCGTGGATGAGCCGGTTCGCGCGTCGGTCGCCGTGCGCCGGCTCGTCGCCGCCCGATGCCGGCGCCCCCGCCAGGAGCAGTACAAGCCATGGCAGGGCGAGTCGGCGGCGATGTCCCCCGTGGGTGCGCATGCCGGGTATCCTAGTGGACGCGGATGACGCGGCAAGGCGGCGCGGCCGGCTGCCCAAGATCGGGGCGGCGGCACTTCCGTCGCCCCACCCGGCGCGACACCGGCGCAAGCGCGTTGTTTCCGATCGGGAACGGCGCGCGGTCCTGGGGTCGGCGATGCGGTCAGCCGACGAAATCGATGTTGCCGGTTTTCGGGACCAGGCCGGCTTCGTGTGCGCGTGCGAGGAGGCAGCGGACGGCTTCCCGGCCCTTGTCGCCGTAGTCGAGTGTCCAGTGGTTGACGTACATGCCGACAAACTTGTCGGCGAGGTCGGTTCCCATGTCGCGGGCGTACTGCAGGGCGTGCGCGACGGCGGCCTGCCGATGGGCGAGGCCGAACTCGATGCTGTGCTTGAGGATGCCTGCGACTTCCGCGATCGCGTCTGCGCCGAGGTCTCTGCGGATGCAATTGCCGCCGAGCGGGAGCGGCAGGCCGGTCTTGTCGCGCCACCATCGCCCGAGGTCCACGACGCAATGGAGGTCGTGGTGGGTGTAGGTGAGTTGTCCCTCATGGATGATGAGCCCGGCGTCTGCGCGGCCGGTCGCGACGTAGTCGAGGATCTCGTCGAACATGACGACGGTGTGCGTGAACGCCGCGTTGCCGAGCAGGAGGTTGAGCGCGAGAAACGCGGTGGTCATCTCGCCGGGGCTGGCGATCCGCCGTCCGGCCAGGGCGCCGACGGCGAGGGGTTCCCTGGCCACGACCATCGGGCCGTACCCGTCGCCCATGCTCGCGCCGCAACTGGTTAGCGCGTACGTGTCGGCGACGTACGGGTAGGCGTGCATGCTGATGGCGGTGATGTGGAGGTCGCCGCGGAGCGCCCGCTCGTTGAGGGTTTGGATGTCCTGCAGGACATGGTGAAAGGTCCAGCCGTTGGTGTCGACGTGGTGGTCGGCGAGGCCGAAGAACATGAATGCGTCGTCGGGGTCGGGGCTGTGGCCGAGTGTCAGGTGTTTCGTGGGCGTTCTGGTCGTCACCATGGCTGCGGTGTTTCCGTGGGTTTGATCACGCCGGCGACGGCTTGGCCGTCGGACCGGCGCGGCGGGTTATCCGGTTCCGCCGTCCCGCCGATCTGGCATGCGGTTTGGTGGTGAGTATACTGGCCCGAGCGCGGACGGTCACTTGTCGCGCAGGCTTGGAGCCTGCACGAGCTGCGATAAGGAAGTGCCGGCAGGATGCCTGCGCTACTGCGATAACGATGTAGGCAGGATGCCTGCGGTACGGGTTTGATGCAGGCGGGATGCCTGCGGTACGGGTTTGTACCGACATGGCGCCGTACGGCTCACGGGCGGATTGTGTCGCCGTCGCGGCCGATGGCGGCAGCGTGGCGGGCTAGCGGCAACGCCTCTGTTTCCCGATGCACCTGGAAGTCACGGACACGCGTACGCTGACGGACGACACGCCGGACGTGCGGGACATGGAGTTCCATGATCAGCCGGTTTCGGTGGGGTCCCACTCGGCGAATACGGTGCAGCTTCCCGATATCGACGTTGCGCCGTACCACGCGATGATCGTCCCGGTGACGGACGGTCAGTGGATGTACCAACCGACGATCGCGGGGACGTTCACGCTGGTGAACGGCGAGCGGACCACCGGGCAGGTTCCGCTGGATCACGGTGACGTGATCGTGATCAGCCACTTCGAGATCAAGTTCACGCTGGACGCGGAGGTCGAGCTTGAGCTCCCCGAGGTCGGGAACCTGGACGAACTCACGAAGATCCGGGAGCACCCGCTGCCGCCGCGGAGCGACGTGACCCGCGGCGAGGATGACATCACGCTGACACCGACGCGGCAGCGCGTCCTGGCCGGTTTCGGCGCCAAGCTCTCTACGTGTACGACATTCCCGGAGCTGCTCGAATGCACGCTGACGATGTTGCTGAGCGAGCTTGGTGCGCGGACGGTGTGGATGGGGGTGCGTCGGGCGCCGCACGGCGAGCTGGAATTCGTCGACGGTCGATCGGACAAGGGTAAATACGCCGGCGAGCCGGCGATGCTTGACACGTTCGTGTACCGCTGCCTGACGCGGCGGCAGTTCATCCGGATCCCGCGTACGGGGGCGAAGGATACGCAGTCGGTGCTGGCGGTGCCGATCATCGGCGGCCAGGGCGCGATGGGGCTTGTCGTCGCCGACACGCGGCGCCGCACGCGGGTGTTCGACGAATCGGACGTGGACTTCCTTACGATCACTTCAAGATTCGTGGCGTCGCAGACCGACGCGATCATCGCGGGCCAGGCGGTCCAGCGGGATCGGCTCAGCGCGAGCGAACTCGCGCTGCTCCACACGGTTCAGGCGCAGCTTGATCCGCGGAACGCACCACAGTGGCCTCAACTTCAGGTCGCGGTGTTCGCGAAACCGGGGACGGAGACGTCGGGCGATGTGTACGACGTGACGCGGCTGCCGAACGGTCTGGCGTCGGTGCTGATCGGGCACGTGCACGGGGAGAAGATTCGCACGGCGCTCGGGATGACCGAGGTGCGGACCGCGTTCCGGATGGCGTCGATGCACGCCGACCCGCCGCATATACAGCTCAAGGCGCTCAACTGGCTGCTGTACGATGAGAAGTTCCCGTGCGCGCTCGACGCGGCGATTATCGTCATGAACCCGGCGACGGGCGCGGCGGAGTACGCGACGGCCGGCCGGATCGGGGCGATCATTATCGATGAGCGGGGCTACGCGCGTTCGTTGATGGTGGTGGGTGCCCCGCCGGCGGGTGCGGGCAAGGCGGCGGCGTATGGTCCGCATAAGGATCGGGTCGGGGATCGCGAGACGCTCGCGTTCTTTACGCCGGGGTCGTCGACGGTCCGGAACGAGGCGGGCACGTGTCTTGGTGAGGAGCGGCTCGTGGATGCGCTGTGCGACGGGTTCGGTCAGTCGGCGTCGGCGGCGCTGGACGGCGTGATCGTGGACCTGGCGGCGTTCCTTAAGCAGGGGACGCCGCCGGACGATATCACGATATTGTTGATCCACCGTGATCCGTCCGGTATGTAACAAATCCGTCACGGCTTTGGCGGGGGGATAACCCACTTGTCCGGACGGTCGGCGTAGCGTAGAATGGACGGAAAGCGGTCGCGCGCCGGGACCCGGTGGGGCCGGTGTGCGCAGGAGGCGTAACTTGACGCGGCTGGTGCTAGCGACATGGACGATGGCGGTTCTGGCCTTATCGGTCGGTTGCGACGGGACGGCTGCGCCGTTTGACACGACGGCGGCGGCGCGTGACCTGGCGCCCGCGCCCTGCATCACGCCGGAAGACACGAAGCACATGGCGGATCAGGCGCTTCAGCTGATCAATCTGGAGCGCGGCGCGCTGGGGATCGCGCCGGTCGCGTCGGACGAGAAGCTGGAGCGGATCGCGTCGCGGTACGCATGTCTCTTGATTTCCGAGGGGTTCTTCGGTCATTTTGAGCCGCTTACGGGTGACGGTCCCGGTGTTCGGGCGGTCGCCGGCAAGTACGCGTTCTACACGGTCGGCGAGAACCTCGCCGCGGGGCAGGAGACCCCGGCGGAGGTCATCAAGGGCTGGATGGCGAGCCGGGACCATCGCCGGATTCTGCTCGATCCGCAGTTCAAGCAAGTGGGCATCACGGTACGCACGGGCGGGGAATACGGCATCTACTGGGTCGCGGAGTTCGGTGACCCGGTCGCCCGCTAATCACGCCCGGCCCGCCGCATCATGAACATGGAGACGCCGCGTCCGTCGTCGCTTCTACGCCACGCGCGGCGGCGAGGCGCGGGTGGTGTTCGTGTTGTCGTGACGGGCCAGGTGGGGCTCGACAAGCAACCCTTTCTCGAACAAGTGGTACGGCTCGCGGAGGCCAACGGTCGCAAGATCGCGCTGTTCAACGTCGGGCAGCGGATGTGCGCCGAGGCGCCGGACATCGTCCCACACCGGATCCTGGACCTGCCGCGCCCGCGGCTTGGGGCGATTCGCCGGAGTGTGTTCAAGGATGTTCTGCGTACGGCGGCGACCGGCGCGAACGTGATCGTCAACACGCACGCGACGTTCCGGTGGAAGCACGGTCTGTTCCATGCGTACGACCACGACCAGCTCGTGGAGCTTGACGCCGACCTGTATGTGACGCTCGTGGACAACGTCGACGCGGTGCACGAACGTCTCGACCGGGAACACGAGATTCGCCATACGCTCAAGGACATTCTCGTGTGGCGCGAGGAGGAGATCGTCGTCACGGAAGCGATGGCGGAGGCGGTTGCCGGCTACGGCCATGCGCTCGTGTTGTCCCGGTGCAACCCGACGATTACGGCGAAGACGCTCTACCGCCTCATGTTCGAACCGCATCGCAAGCGGGTGTATCCGTCGTTTCCGATGAGTCACGTTCTGGGGATGCCCGATGTGATGGATGAGATCGACGCGTTTCGCGGCGCGCTGGCGGATGAGATGATCACGTTCGACCCCGGCGACGTGGACGAGAAGCGCCTGCTGTTCGAGGCGGGTGAGGCGACGAAACGTGGGGAGGACCACGTCGCGCTCGACGTGAACGGTCGGCGCATCGCGCTGAGCGTCGCCGACATCACGCGGGTTGCGCGGGACATCGACGGGCAGATCTACGCGCGGGACTTCAAGCTCATCGAACAGTCGGACATGATCGTGAGCTATATCCCGCGGCTGCGTGACGGCAGGCCGGGCCTGTCGTCAGGCGTCGAGCGTGAGCTCCAGCACGCGTTCGAGAGCACGCGGGAGGTGTACATCATCTGGCGTCCCGCGTGCGATCCGTCTCCGTTTGTCACCGAGACGGCGACGGCGGTGTATCCGTCGGTGGAGGCGCTGTTCCGCGCGTTCCAAGCGCGCGGCTACATCGGCGACTACCAGCTCCCGCTCGTGCTTCAGTGACGCACGCGGGCGTCAGATCTTGCCTACGAGATCCAGGCCGGGTTTCAAGGTCGTGTCGCCCGGTTTCCAACTGGCCGGGCAGACCTCGCCGCCGTGGGTTCGGACGAAGATCGCGGCCTCGAGCTTGCGCAGCAGCTCGGCGGCGGATCGGCCGATGCTGTTGTCGTGCATCTCGAACGCCTTGAGTATGCCGTCCGGATCGATGATGAAGCTGCCGCGCAGGGAGAGGCCGTCGGATTCGATGTAGGTTCCGAATTCTCGGCAGAGCGCGGTGGTGGGGTCGGCCAGCATCGGGAAGCCGATTTTCTGGATCGAGGGCGACGTATCATGCCACGCCTTGTGCGCGAACACGGTGTCGGTGCTGACGCTGAGCACCTCGGCGCCGAGCTCTTTGAAACGGTCGTACCGGTCGGCGAGTTCTTCGAGCTCGGTCGGGCACACGAACGTGAAGTCCGCGGGATAAAAGACCATCACGAGCCACCGGTCGCGGTAGTCGGAAAGCCTGACGGTCTTGATCTCGTTGGCGTGGTACGCCTCGCGTTCAAAGTCCGGTACGTTGTGACCGATCCGCAACATGATTCACCACCTCCTTTGGCTGCGCCAAGTCCAGTCTGACGGTGTCCGGCCCCGTGCGAGCGGCACGCGGCCGGGCGTTGACCCAGGGCGTCGTCTTGCCGCCGCGCCCGGCGACGGGTCGGTGCGGCGTGACGCGACTTTGTGTACGGCCGCAGCACGCGGTCGTCAAGCCCGCACGGGCGTGGTGGGCCCGGGTCGGTGGCGGCGTCTCAGGTCTCGGGGGGGCCGGTGCGCGCGTGACGGATGTTAAGGCGGCCGGGTGTCGCTGCGTTTCCGGCGTCGTCGGGTTCGTGTCGGGGTCGACGGGGCGCCGGTTGCCGGGTCGGATCACCGCCTGACGAGTTCAAAGCCGTTGCGTGTACGGATTTTTGCTGGCGTCATCCAGTCTCTGACTGCGCTCTGGACGCGGATCTGCTGGAGTTGCGGCGCGAGTGTTTTGCGGAGCTCGGCGTATTCGGCGTCGGTGCCGGGCAGGGTTTCGAGCCACTCGACGACGAGCACGAACCCGTCTTGCCTGGCCTCGAACACGCCGACCGGATCGTCGGCGTCGGCGAGTGCGAAGAAGCCGTCCACGATGTTGCGGTCGATGACCCCGACGCCGGGCACGCTCGTGCGCTGTGCGGCCGTCGTGTAGCCGACGAATTGCTTGTCGACGCGCGGGAATCCCGTCGGCTCGTAGAACGCGATGCCGGCGCCGGCTTCGGTGTTCTTGAGATCGGCGAGCGCTTCGTCGGCGTCGAACGCCTCCTTGAGGTTGCCGGTCGCGATCGCGGCCTCGGTCAGGGCTTCGGCGGCGGATCGTGCGGCCTCAAACCCGTGGAGGACCTTGAGGTCGTTGATGACCTCGTCGCGGACTTCGTCGATGGTATCGGGTGCGTGGGCGTCGCGGACGTCGACGACGCGGAAGACGTAGACGTTGCCGTTGCGATCGGTGATTCGCGCGGCGCTGGTTTCGTAGCGTGAGAGGTAGCTGCCGCGCGAACCGCGTTCGTTTTCGGGGATCGTGGCGAGGCCTTCGACCTGGAACGCGAGTCGCTTGAGGTCATAGGATCCGATGTCCGGGACGTTGAACACGTCGTCCGCGGAGAAGTAGTCCGTGACGACGACGGACACCGCATTGGGATACGCGGTCTGGGCGGGGACGCGTGCGATCAGGTCGTTGTAGTAGTTGAGCGTGGCGACGTCGCTCGGTGGTGTCATGTAGCCGTCGTCCCTCGGTTCGATATCGAACCAGGCCTCGGCCGCCTGCTCGATGAGCCAATCGACGATGCGCGCGACGGCGGTTTCCGCTTGGCGCTGCCGGACGACATCGATGGCCGCGTCCCGCGCCTCTTCCCACGTTAGTTGTGGGGGTTTGAGTTCTTCCGGGCCGACCTCCGGCTTTTGATCGTCCGGCGTGTCCGGGCGTCGGAACCGGGGGTCTGTGGTGAGGTTGGCGTCGTAGTACTTGCGGGCCTCGCGTTCGAGGAACGCGTCGGACCTCCTCAGGGCGCCGGCGACGGCGTCGTGGTCGACTTTGACATACTGGACACGAATGGACGGCGGCCTGAAGTACCCGAACTCGAGGCCACGGCCACGGGTGACGTCGCGATAGCGTTGGAACTGGGCTTCGAGCTCGTCGTTGGAGAATGTCGGGTCTTCGGGTTCGAATCCGCGGCCCGGCAAGCGGACCAAGCGTACCCAGACGCGGTCCAGTCCGGCGCGGGCGAGCCGCCGCAACTCCGCTTCACTGGGAATCGCCGCGCTGACGACGGACTTGGCGACCTGCTGGACCGCGAGGAATTCCGCGGCGGCGGCGTAGATCTGGCCTGGCTGCTTGCGCATGCGCCGCGCGGCCTCCTCGATTGCCGCGGGCCCCCTACCGGTCGCATCGAGCCAGGCCTTGGCGGCCGCGGCGCTGGGGGGCATGCCGAGGGTTTCGGCCTCGCGCGTGAGCATGACCCAGTCGATGAGCTCGAGCGGCTCGAACATGCCGGGCATGGGCGCGCGCCAGTTGAGGCCGATGGTGCCGAGGAGCGTGGTTGCCTGGCCCGCGATGTTCCGGTCGGCTCCGGTTATCGGACCGAGTTTGCTGGTGTTGGCGATGACGGTGTTGCGGAGATCCGGCGTGAGCATGCCCTGGAGGGCGCTGCCACCGACGAAGACGATCATGAGCAAGGCGGTTCCGATCGCGAGGAGCATCTTGTTGTATTTTCGGAAGAACTTCATCATGGCGGCGTAAACCCCTTATGCGGCTATGGTTATGGTTGCAGTTCGCGCGCGGCTGCAATATAGCCGCCGCGGCGTGGGAATCAAGCTTCGGCCACGAGCCCGTCGCCGGGTCGGTTTGACACCGACCTTTGACTTGTCAGAATCGCCCGGACGTCCGCGTGGCGGGCTGGTATGGGTGGCTGCAGTCCGGGGGGTCCCGTGACGATATGACTGACCGTTGACTAGGACGCCGTCCGCGCGGCGATGCGACCGTGACAAGGTGAACCTCGTGGCGAAAAAGGCACAACGCAGTGCAAAAAAGTCCCTGGTGATCGTGGAGTCGCCCAGCAAGGCGCGGACGATCAACCGGTATCTGGGCGACGAGTATATCGTCATGGCGAGCATGGGGCACGTACGCGACCTGCCGGAAAACGATATCGGGATTGATTTCGAGCGGCGGTTCGAGCCGGTGTACCAGGTGCTTGCGGGCAAGCGGAAGGTCGTGTCGTCGCTCAAGAAGGCCGCGGACCAGGCGGACACCGTGTACCTCGCGACGGACCTCGACCGCGAGGGCGAGGCGATCGCGTGGCATTTGCTGGCGGCGCTGGGGCTCGATGCGGCGAGCGCCCGGCGCGTGGTGTTCAACGAGATTACGAAGTCCGCGATTGCCGAGGCGTTCGCCCACCCGCACACGCTCGATATGGACAAGGTGAACGCCCAGCAGGCGCGGCGGTTGCTGGATCGTATCGTCGGGTATGAGCTGAGTCCGCTGCTGAACCGCAAGATCGCCCGGGGGCTTTCGGCCGGTCGCGTGCAGTCCGTCGCGGTCCGCGTCGTCGTCGAGCGGGAGCGCGAGATTCGGGCGTTCGTGCCGGAGGAATCGTGGAGCGTCCATGCGTGCTTTGCGACGGAGCCATCCAAGGCCGACAAGCACGCGGACGCGTGGGCTCGGTTTCTGACGGGCGGCAAGCGTGGCGACGCGGGGCCGACCGTGAAGCAGCGTAACGCGTGGCTGTCCAAACATGCATGCGTGTATGCCGAACTCGTCAGACTCGGCGACGAGCCGTGTGCGCTGAAAACCGCCGAGCAGGCCCAGCGCGTCGTCGCGTCACTCGGCTACGTGGTGGAGCGGCTCGAGACGCAGCCGCTCGAGGCGTATGCGGACCAGGGGCTCGAGGCGCAGACGCTGGTGGGCCGCACCCGGCGTGACGCCGCCCCCGCGTTTACGATCCTGGACATTCAAAAGCGGCGGACGACGACGAAGCCGAGCGCCCCGTTTACGACGGCGGCGCTGCAACAGGTGGCGTCGACGGCGTTGCGGTTCGCGCCGTCTCGGACGATGCGTGTGGCGCAGCAGCTCTACGAGGGCGTCGACCTGGGCAACAGCGACGGGCCGGTCGGTCTTATCACGTACATGCGGACCGACTCGACGAACTTGAGCAAGGATTCGGTGCAAGCGGCTCGGGCGTATATCAAGGGTGAATGCGGCGACGCGTACGTTCCCGCCAGGCCGAACGTGTACGGCAGCGCGAAGCGCGCTCAAGAGGCGCACGAGGCGATCCGCCCGTCCGATTGCCTTCGGACACCGGCGTCGTTGAAGGGGCACCTGTCGCCGGAGCAGCTCAAACTCTACGACCTGATCTGGCGGCGTTTCGTGGCGTGTCAGATGTCGCCGGCGCAATGGGACAACACGACGATCCAGATCGGTGCGGACACATCGCTCGGGCAGGCGGTGTTCCGCGCGAGCGGCCGGCGGCTTGCGTTCGACGGATTCCTTCGGGTGATGGGCGACGTGTCGCAGCCGGATGTCGTGCTCCCGGAGCTTACGTCCGGTGCCCGTGTGGCGGTGCTCGGGATCCACCCGAAGCAGCAGTTCACGTCGCCGCCTCCGCGGTATACGGAGGCGTCGCTCGTGAAGAAACTCGAGTCGGAGGGGATCGGGCGTCCGAGCACGTATGCGACGATCGTTCAGACGGTGCAAGACCGCGGGTACGTCGAGCAGATCGATCGCAAGCTCCGCGCGACCGAGCGGGGCGAGATCGTGACGGACAAGCTGGTCGAGCATTTTCCGAAGGTGATGGACGTGAAGTTCACGTCGTATATGGAGGATGAACTCGACAAGATCGAAGACGCGCACCTGGAGTGGGCGCACGTGCTCGACGAGTTTTACGGTCCGTTCAAGGCGTCGCTCGATGCGGCGCAGGCGAACATGGAGGGCGTGCGCGCCCAGCCGAGCGACTACACGTGCCAGGCGTGCGGCAAACCGATGGTGTATCGCCTCGGCAAGAACGGGCGGTTCCTTTCGTGCACCGGTTACCCGGAGTGCAAGGAGGCGATGAACATCGATCGCGACGGCAAGCCGGTCGAGGCGGTCGTGGCGGACGAGCCGTGCTCGGCGTGCGGCAAGGCGATGGTGTTGAAGAACAGTCGCCACGGACCGTTCCTGGGATGCAGCGGGTATCCGGAATGTACGAACACGCGACCGTGTGACGAGCAGGGCGTGCCGCTTCGCAAGGTGGATGCGAGCGATATCAAGGAGACGTGTCCCGCGTGCGGCGCGGCGATGAACGTCAAGTTCGCGCGCGGCCGGTCGTTTCTCGGATGTAGCGCGTACCCGAAATGCAAGACGACCGGGCCGATGCCGCCGGGCGTCTACGTCGAGAAGCCGAAACCCGCCGAGGCGGGCGTCGGGTGCGACAAGTGCGGCAGGCCGATGGTGATCCGCACCGGTCGACGCGGGCCGTTTCTCAGTTGCTCCGGGTTTCCGCGGTGCCGCAACGCGATGCCGATGGACAAGATCGATCACCTCCGCGCGCTCGCGGAGGCGGGCAAGATCCCCGACCCGCCGCCCGCCGGCGCGGCGGGATCGGTCGGGCGGAAGGCGACCGGAAAGAACACGAAGGTCGACATCGCCGCCCTCGGGCCGCCGCCGCCGGGGTTCGCGTGGACACGCACCGGCAGACCCGTCGTCGAGGTGTGGCCCGAGGAACCGCTCGTGTGCTTTAGCTGCGGCAAGGACATGGAGGCCAGGACCGGTAGGTTCGGGCCGTTCTTCAGTTGCCCCGGCTGCAAGAGCTCGGCGAACCTGCGTGGGGAAGCGAAGAAGCGCGGTGAGATCGAGTTTCCCCCGGCCGCGCGTCCGAAACCCATCCCCACGGACCTGCCGTGCGACGAATGCGGTCAGCCGATGGTGATCCGCACCGGCCGGTCCGGCCCGTTCCTCGGTTGCGGCCAGTACCCCAAGTGCCGGCACACGCAACCGCTCCCCGCCGGCCAGACGGCCGAAAGCCTCGCCGCCACGGCGAAATAGCCCCTCGCCAAGACGGTTTTGACGGTACACTCTAGACCTGCGGGCCGCGTCGGTTCGCT
This sequence comes from Phycisphaerae bacterium, assembly GCA_046754365.1. GTDB lineage: Bacteria > Planctomycetota > Phycisphaerae > UBA1845 > UBA1845 > JBHHVO01. The sequence goes on from JBHHVO010000013.1 coordinate 17,659, forward strand.
GGTTCCGGGCGGCGCTGCGACGTACGCCCGCGATGAGCCGAGGCGATCGACGTCGGCCATGGATCGCGGCGATGATCGCCGGTTTGGATATCGTCGTTGACCCAAGCACACGCACGTGACGATGGAAGCGGCGATCGCGCCGACGCCGGTGCGCCGGTGGGCGTGGAAGGAGATGGCATGTCCATCCGGGGTATGACGGGGGCGCGCGTGCTCATCATCGGGCTCGACGGTGCGACGTGGCGGGTGCTCGATCCGCTCATGGCCGCCGGGCGGATGCCTCGGCTCAAGGCGGCCGTCGACGGCGGTAGCTCCGGTGTCCTCCATTCCACGACGCCGCCGATCACGCCCGCGGCCTGGACGACGTTTCTAACGGGGCTCGCGCCGAGCGACCACGGCATCCTCGACTTTGAGCGCTACGACGTCCGCACGAACCGGCTCAGCCTCAACAGCACACGGTGCCTGGATCGCGTGCGGAACATCTGGCACATCCTCGGTGACAGCGGGCGCCGCGTCGGCAGCATCAACGTGCCGATGACGTATCCCGCGGTGCCGGTGAACGGGTTCATGATCAGCGGGTTCGAGACACCGGGTCCGGAATCGCGTGACTTCGTCCACCCGCGCGAACTCCGCGATGACATCCTGCGCCGATGGCCGGACCCGACGCTCCGCACGAACTGGCGGCGCAAGGCGTGGGGCGGCGATCGGCTGTTCCGCGCGAACGTGGACTACATGGCGCGGAGCTTCGCTCAGGGCGCCGACATGGTACGGGTGTGCGGCGACCGGTACGGGTGGGACGTGCTCATGGTCGTGCTGAAGCTCGTGGACAATCTGCAGCACAAGACGTGGCGGTATATCGATCCGAGGTGGTGCGACGCATCACCGCGACGCCGCGACATCGTACGGGGTTGCTTCGAGTCGCTCGACCGCGCGGTCGGCGTCCTGCTCGACTATGCAGCGAAGCACGACGCCGCGGTGCTCATCGTATCCGACCACGGTCACGGCAGCCTGGAGGGCAAGGTTCAGCCGAACCGGATGCTCGTGGACTGGGGGTATCTGGCGCTGCACGGCGGCGGGGCCCGCGGCGCGACGCGGATGCGCCATATGTGGGACCGGTTCCGCGGTCGCACCGGCACATTCGTGCGGTCCGGCGACGTGCTGCGCGACCTGGCCGTCGACTTTTCGCGCACGCGCGCGTGCGTCATGCACGCGGGCATGGCCGGGTTTCTCTATGTGAATCTCGAAGGGCGGCAGCCGACCGGCATCGTGCCCGTACGCGACTACGAAGCACTCCGCGACGAACTGACGGCACGGTTTCTCTCGGACGAAGCGTGCAACGTGGTGACGCCACAGGGCGAGACCGTGAGCGTGTTCAAGGCCGTGCACAAGCCGGAGACCCTGTACGGATGCAGCCGTGATGGGCGGGCGTGGATGCCGGATCTGATCCTCACGCCGCACGACGGGCTGGCCGTGGTCCGCAAGATCCGCGGCGGGCGGCCCGTACAGTGGCTGCCGCGACGCCGGATCGAGGGGACACACCGCCCCGAGGGCATCTTCGTCGCCGTCGGGGCCGTGCAGTGGCTCGACATGGCGCGCATCGTGCG
>JBHHVO010000014.1:0-19001 GCA_046754365.1 Phycisphaerae bacterium
GGTACCGGCCATGATGGACTCCATGAGGCGTAGCCCGGCGAACGCGTCCTTGGCGTACCAAAGTGGTCCGTTGTACTGGGGTCTGAGGTCGTGTTCGACGTATTGTCGCGTGAGCGCCGCACCGCCGAGGATGACGGGCACACAAACGCCGCGCTCGTTGAGCACGGGCAGGCTCTCGCGCATGACGACGGTGGACTTGACGAGCAGCCCGGACATGCCGATGGCGTCCGCGTGATGGCTGGTGCACGCGTCGATGATGTTGCCGATCGGCTGTTTGATGCCGAGGTTGTGCACGGTGTAGCCGTTGTTGGTGAGAATGATGTCGACGAGGTTCTTGCCGATGTCATGCACGTCCCCACGAACGGTAGCGAGGACGATGATACCCTTGTCGGCGGCGTCCGCCCTGTCCATGTGCGGTTCGAGGTGGCGCACGGCGGCCTTCATGGTCTCGGCCGACTGGAGCACGAACGGCAGTTGCATTTGCCCGGCCCCGAAGAGATCGCCCACGGTCTTCATGCCGTCGAGTAGGATGTCGTTGACGATGTCGAGTGGCCGGTACGTGAGCATGGCTTCGTCGATGTCCTCCTCGAGTCCGGTTCGGTCGCCGTCGATGATGCGGCGTTTCAGGCGGTCCTCGACATGGTCCGGTCGGTGAGTCTGCTCGGCTCCGGCCGACCGGACGTCGTCGAACGCCTCGAGTAGCGCATGGAGCGGGTCGTATCCGTCGCGGCGCCTGTCAAACACGAGGTCCTCGGCGATGCGCCGCTGCGTGTCGTCGATCTTGAACAGCGGCGTGATGCCCGAGACATGCATGATCGCGGCATCCAGTCCCCGTTCGGCCGCATAGTGCAGGAATACGCTGTTGAGCACGCGTCGCGCCGGCGGCTTGAGGCCGAAGCTGATGTTGCTCAGGCCGAGCAGCGTGTGCGCGCCGTCACACGCGGCCTTGATCCGTTGGATGGCGTCGAGCGTTTCGACGCCGAGCCTGCGGTCGTCCTCGTTGCCGGTGCAGATCGTGAACGTGAGCGGATCAAAGATGAGATCGCTCGGGTGCAGGCCATGGCGCGTCGTCGCGATGTCGTAGATGCGCCGGGCGACGGCGACCTTGCGCGCGGACGTTTTCGCCATACCGGTTTCATCGATGGTCAGCGCGATCATGGCCGCACCGTACCGCTTGGCCAGACGGAACAGGCGGTCGGCCTTGTGCTCACCGTCCTCGAGATTGACGGAGTTGATGACGCACTTGCCGCCAGCCAGCTTGAGCGCGGCCTCGAGCACGTCGGGCTCGGTGCTGTCGATAACGAGCGGCACGGTGACATCCGCGACGAAGCGTTTCATGAGGTTGGTCATGTCGGCGTGTTCGTCGCGTCCGACATACGCCGCGCAGACGTCGAGACAGTGACTCCCGCGGCGGACCTGTTCGCGGGCGATGTTGACCATGCCGTCGATGTCGCCTGCGGCCAGGAGCTTGCGGAACTTCTTGGATCCGTTGGCGTTGGTGCGTTCGCCGATCGCCAGGCATGCGTTTTCCTGCTTTAGGGGCACGGCCTGGTAGAGGCTGCTTATCGCGGGTTCGGTGGTTACGTCGCGCGGTCGCGGCGCCAGGCCGGTGCCGGTGGGATCTGCGCGATGCACGGCATCGACCACCGCGGCCAGGTGGGCGGGCGTCGTCCCGCAGCAGCCTCCGACGATGTTCACGCCGTCCACCTGCACGAACTCGAGAAGCCACCGCGCGAGCTCGTCGGGCGTCAGCACGTAATGCGGTTTGCCGTCGACGAGCTGCGGCAGCCCCGCGTTCGGCTGGACGATCAAGAGACGGTCGCAATGGGCGCTTAGATGCCGGACATGTTCACTCATCTCCTGCGGCCCGGTGGCGCAGTTGAGCCCGATCGCGGCGACCTGATCGTACGCCTCGAGCGTGGTGACGGCGGCGGCGATGTCGGTACCGACGAGCATCGTGCCGGTCGTTTCGATCGTGACGCTGCACAGGATCGGTACCTGCCGCCCGGCCCGCTCCATCGCGTCGGTCGCCGCGACGATGGCCGACTTCGCCTGCAGGATGTCTTGACACGTCTCGATGAGCACCGCGTCGGCGCCGCCGTCGAGCAGCCCGCGCACCTGCTCCATGTAGCTGTCCACGAGCGTGTCCCAGTCGGTCTGAAGCAGCGATGGCAAGCGCGTTCCCGGCCCCACCGACCCGACGACGAACCGTGGCCGCCGCGACGCGGTGTCGGTATCGCCATCGGCCAGATCCCCCTGTTGCGTTTCGAACGCCCGGCACGCATCGCGCGCGATCTCCGCCGCGCGACGGTTGATCTCGTACGTTTTGTCGGCGAGGTCGAAGTCGGCGAGCACGACCTTGTTGGCACCGAACGTATTGGTGAGCACGGCATCACAGCCGACCGACAGAAACGATCGGTGGATATCGGCAATGACGTCGGGACGCGTGAGCACCAGGACCTCGCTGCAGTTCTCCAACCCGTTGAAATCAGAGAGCGGCAGGTTGCGGTCGTGGATGCTTGTACCCATGGCCCCGTCGAAGACGAGGACACGCTCGCGTGCGGCTTCCAGCAAGCTTGGTGTGCTCATGGATGTCTCTCTCAACGCGGCATCAAAGCCCGAAAGAACGTCGGCTCGTAAGCAAGCGGCACGCCGCGCTGGAGCCCGGTTCCGGGACGGCGACCCTCCCGGTAGGCCTGGTCCGCCGCCAGGTATGGCGGAGGCTCGGCGGGAGCCTCGCCCTCCCGTGTGAACCCGCAGTTCCAGGTTTGATGGCGCACTAGGGCGGCAGGGCGTCTCGGAAGTACTCAACGGTCCGCCGCAAGCCGTCGTGCAGCATGACGGACGGGCGCCAGCCGAGCCGCTTGGTCGCGCGTGTCGTGTCGGGCCTGCGCCGCACCGGGTCGTTTTCCGGCAGCGGGCGGTGCTCCACCTCGAGGTGGCCGCCGAGCACGTCCGCCAGGCACGTCACGATGTCGTTCATGGACCGTTCATCCGCGCCGCCGACGTTGACGGGCTCCGCGGCGTCTTGCCCGTCATACGCCATGAGTCTTACGATGCCATCGATCATGTCGTCGACATAGCAGAAGCACCGCGTTTGCGAGCCGTCACCGTATACCGTGAGTTTCTCCCCGCGCAGCCCCTGCACGATGAAGTTGGAGATGACGCGTCCGTCGCCGACGGCCATGCGCGGGCCGTATGTGTTGAAGATACGGACGATGCGGATGTCCACGCCGTTTTGTCGGTGATAATCGGTCATAAGCGTTTCGGCGACGCGCTTCCCCTCGTCGTAGCAGCTTCGCAGCCCGATCGGGTTGACATTACCCCAGTATGTCTCGGGTTGCGGGTGCACGCCCGGGTCGCCGTAGACCTCGCTCGTGGACGCCTGCAGGATGCGCGCCTTGACGCGTTTGGCGAGCCCGAGCATGTTGAGCGCCCCCATGACCGACGTCTTGACCGTTTTGACCGGGTTGTACTGATAGTGGACCGGCGACGCAGGGCACGCGAGGTTGAAGATCCAATCCACCTCGAGCATGATCGGGTTGACCACGTCGTGCCGGACGAACTCGAAGTCGGTCCGCCCGAGCAGGTGCGCGATGTTGCGTTTGCTGCCCGTGAACAGATTGTCCAGCGCGATGACGTCGTGTCCGTCCGCCAGCAACCGGTCGCAAAGATGGCTCCCGAGGAAACCCGCGCCGCCCGTAACCAGTACACGCATGTTTCGACCTCAGTAACGCATCCGTGCTCCATGCGACCGCACGCGGGAGCGTGAACGGCGCGCCCGCACGTAACGCCGCGCCGCCGACCTATCGGCGCGCGTGGCCCGCATAGAAGTCCTTCACGCACGACACGACATACTCGATGTCGGTGTCGGTCAGCATCGGATGGCAAGGCAATGACAGTATCCGCGCGCACGTCCGCTCGGCCGCCGGCATGTCGCCGACGCCGTAGCCCAACGCCGCGAAGCACGGCTGCAAGTGCAGCGGCTTGGGGTAATAGACACCCGACGCGACCTTCCGATCGGCCAGGTACGCACGAAGTTCGTCGCGACGATCGCACAGGATCGAGTATTGATGAAACACGCACACCTGACGGTCGCCCACGTATGGTGTGGTCACGGGCGTGCCGGCGAGCCGCTTCGAATACGCATTGGCGTTGTGCTGTCGACGGGCCGTCAGCTCGTCGAGCTGCCCGAGTTTCACGCGCAACACGGCGGCCTTGAGCGTGTCCAGGCGGAAGTTGCCGCCGACCCGCGCGTGTATGTACCGATCGGATTCTCCGTGTTGGCGAAGTTGCCTGGCCAGGTCCGCGAGGTCCGCGTCGTCGGTCAGGATCATGCCGCCTTCGCCGATGCCGGCGAGATTCTTGGTCGGGTAGAACGACACACACGCGACATGCCCGAGCGCACACGCCTGCCGGCCGTCGTAGCGCGCATCGATCGCCTGCGCCGCGTCCTCGATCACCGGCAGGTCGCGCCGATCGGCGACGCGCCGGATCGCGTCCATCTCCGCGCATTGGCCGAACAGGTGCACGGCGATGATCGCGCGGGTCCTGTCGGTTATCGCCGCCTCGACACGGTCCGGATCGATGTTGAACGTCCGCGCGTCGATGTCGACGAAGACCGGCTTGGCGCCGACACGCGCTACGCACCCCGCCGTCGCGAAGAACGTAAACGTCGGCACAATGACCTCGTCGCCCGGGCCGATCCCGAGCGCCATGAGCGTGCACAGCAGCGCGTCCGTGCCGCTGCTGACGGCCACCGCGTGCCGAACGCCCACGCGGGACGACACATCGTCCTCGAGCGCAGCGACGGCCGGGCCGTTGATAAACGCCTGGCTCGCGAGCACGTCGTCGATCGCGGCGCGGAGCGCCCCCGCGATCCGTTCGTGCTCAGCGCGAAGATCCAACATGCCAACCGGGCGCATATCAACTCTCACACAGTGTCACGCCGAAACCATACCATGCGACGGCGGCTTACGCATCGGGCGGCGCACCGGTCGAGTCCGCAGCACCCGGTGTCTCGTTGGCCGCGCCCTCGGCGTAGTCATAGTACGTCCGGAGCTCCTCGCGGAAGTAGCCGCCGCGTGTGACCTGCGCGGCGTTGAGGATCGCACCGAACACGTGCGTGTTGACGTCGCCCAACAGTCGGCACGCACGCCTGGCCGCACCACGCGAGTTCCGCCGCGCCCGAACCACAAGGATCACGCCGTCAACGCCCGTCGACGCTACGACGGCGTCGCTCGCGAGCAGCACCGGCGGTGTGTCCAGGATGACCTGGTCGTACCGCTGTACGGCGTCGGCGATCAACGACGCGAATGCATCGCTGCCGAGCAGCTCGGCCGGGTTCGGCGGGATCGGGCCACTGCCGAGCACGTCCAGTGATCCCCAGGCAGTCGGCGTCGCATAGTCGCTGAGGCTGCCGTCGCCAATGAGGATGTTGCTCAGGCCCGACGCCTGACCGCCGGGAAACACCGCCCGCAGACGTGGCCTGCGCAGGTTCGCATCGACCAGCAACACCCGCCGGCCGCCATGCGCCGCCGCCATGGCGATGTTGCACGCCACCGCGGTCTTGCCGTCCTCTGGGTGTGGGCTCGTCACGACGATTGACCGTTGCTGGCTGGCGGGCGCGCTGAATTGCAGGTTCGTGCAAATCCTTCGGAACGCCTCGGCCACGAGCGAACGGGGCGTATCCCGCACGGCCGTCTCCACCTGCGGGATGTCAATCTCCTCGTCGTCGATGTCGGGTACGGCGCCGAGCAACGCGACTTCGAGGTGCCGTACGATGTCCTGCGGCGTCCGCACCGACGTATCGAGCATTTCGAGCCCGATCCCACAGCCTATGGCGAGCGCCAAGGCAAAGAGGATGCCCACCGGCAGCATGAAGATGTTCGGGCTGTCGCGCAGCTTCGGCTCGATCGCATGTTGCACCCAATTCACCGTTACGCCGCTTTGCTGCGTCACCACGCGCTCGAGCTCTTTGACGTGCGCGGCCAGCTCGATCTTGGCCTCCTGCAACTGCACGATGTCGAACATGAGGTCGCGGTACTCAAAGAGAAGTTCGTCCTGATCCTCGAGTTCCGCCTCGGCCTTGGCGAGCCGTTCCTGCGCCTCGAGCCACGCAAAATAGAGGTTCGCATACGCCGTTTCCACCGCCGCCCTGATGTTGAGACGCTGCTGTGTGAGTTTTTCTTCGCGAATGCGGTCCAGGCTCTCGCTCGCCGCCGTGAGCTGCGCTTCGACCTGCCGGACCACCAGGTGTCGCCGCCCGAAGTTCTGTCTGTCCGCCGCGAGCTGTTGCTCGAGCAGAAACTGCTGTTGTGCCAGCGCCGCCACCTGTGGATCCTGCTCCACGGCGCGCCTGTCGTCCTCAGTCAGCTGGATGCCCGCGGTATCCTGGTAGATCGTCCGCAACTGCGCGATCTGCGACAGCTCCAGGGACAACACCGCGACCTGCTGGCCATACTGAAGCACCTGCTGCCCGGTCAGGTTCAGCGCGCCGGTGGTTGTCGCGCCGGGTGGGAGGCGGCCCGCCAACGCCCGCAACTGCGCCTGCTTGGCCTTGATGTCGTTGTCGAGTTTGCCCATGTCCGTGCGGGCGCTGTCGAGCTGGCCCCCATACACCTTGGTCGAGTCCGTTTGCAACGCCGCCTTCCAGCGCGACACGACCTCCTCGACGATCTTTGCCGGATCCTTCTTGTTCCGGCAGGAAATCGCCACCTGCAGCATATTGGATTTGCGCACCGGTGACGCCGCGAGCTGGTTGGTCAGCTCCCGGAGAATCTTGTCTTTCGGAATCGCCTTGAACCAATCGGTCTCCCGCACCGCCGGCGCCTGCAGCGCGAGTTGCAGGATCGCCGGACTCTTGATCCGCAGGGCCTGCGTCTGAATGAAGCGCTCATATTCCTGCTCCGCGAGCCGCTCCGGGATGAGCTCCAGCCCGCTGCGCGGCAGGTTTGAAACGCATTCGATGAACGCCTGTGCCCGATACAACGGAAAGTAACGCCACCACACGACGAATCCCGCCACGGCCAGCGCGGCGAGAACAATGAAGAGCGTCACCACGAGCACCGCCCGCCGGCGCAACATCGCAAGAATGTCGGCCATGGTCGGCGCAGCGGCGGTATCGCCGCCCCGACCTCCGGGCGGACCCGGCAGGCCGACCCGCTCGTGAACCGTCGGCGGTGATGTCGTCATGGCTTGCGTCACGGTGCCCCCGGCCCCCCACCGCGGTCCGCGTTGCCCGCCGGCGCCGCGGCCGCCGCCGGCCCGTCATCGTCGACGAACAACCGCGCCAAAGTGAACCCGAGCAGCTCGAACAACCCCCACGCGATCAGGAACGTCGCGACGCCCAACACCATGTGGGGCGTACCACGTGCGAGTTCCTGATGGCCGTATACACACATCAAACCCGTGACCGTCACGCGGATCATGTTGCACAGCACGGCGATCGGGATGCAGCACACGATCATGATCACGCGCTGCCACGTCGGGCGGGATCGGTCCATGTATGCGACCGCCACGCCGAGCGCCGTGAGCATCATCAACGAGCGCATGCCGCTGCATGCCTCCGCCACGTTGAGGTGATCCGCCGCGCCGCGCCAGTCATAGTCGATCACAACGCCGTGCGTGCTCGTTGTCAAACCCGGCGCAAAAAGCGGCATGATCGCCGCCGCGATGTGCGACGCGAGCTTCTGAAGCGGAAGCGTCAGCGACACGTAGTACACCCGCGGAAGCGGAATCGCGAACATCAGGAACACAATCGGCAACCACGCGACGCGCACCACACGCCATCCGCCGAACAGCAACACGACGCCGCCGATCGCGCCCAGTAGCGAGACATCCTGAGGGTATGCCATACGATGCCACTGACCCACGAAAAACAGCGCCAGCGACAGCACGAGCACCACCACGCCCAGGTAGTTGGCCGCTGGACGGCTCGCAAGCAGGTCATCCCGACGCGTCCACAGGAAATACACCGAAAACAGCGGAATAAACCAACCGTGCGACCAGGTACTGTCGGTGATCCACCGGCCGACAAGGTCGGTCCGGATCGCGCCGCCGTATACGAACAGGAGCAGCATCGCCACCACGGCGACGCGGACGCGCGCGACCGGCGGGAGCAAGGCCGCCCATGACGGCCTGGCAACAACGATGTCGGCACGCGGCTCGGAACCGGTCACGCGGTCCTCCTAGGGAAAGAGAAGCGGAAACTGGCGCGGTTGGTTCGCCGGGTTGATCTTCGCACCGAACGAGTCAATATCCGCGAAGTTGCGTGCATACACGAACGAATAGCCCACCGTCGCAGCGGGGTTCGGCAGCGTCAGCGCCCGTACCCGCGCCAGGAACGGCGCAAATGGGTGCGTGCCGACGTTGATGATGTCACCCCGGCGAATCAGAAAGTCCGGATCCTTGCCCGCGAAGATCCGGTCGAGATTCACCTGGATCATCTGTTCCCGCTGCCCGATGCGCCGGTAGACTGTACACCGGTCCGGCCACGCAAGCCCGGCCAACGACCCTGCCGCGGCGATCGCGGCCTTGAGCGTAATCTGCTCCGAGTTGAACGCGAACGGCCCGGCGCGGTTCACCTGCCCCATGACGTAGTACAGCCCGATCTCCCCGGTGTGGATCCGCAACACATCCCCGGGCCGAACATAAATGTTGTAAAACGGATCTCCCGCGCGAAGCATATCGGCCGGGATGCGAATCACGCGGTACGACGTCTCACCGGCGATCCGTGCCCAGTTCACCGCCGGCGTCATCGGCTCAAACCCCGGCGCACCCGCGCCGGCAACACCCGCGGCGCCTGCGGGCTCCGCGACATCGGGATTCGGCACGAACTCGCCGTTCTTGTAGATGAATCGACCCGGTCGCGGCACACCCAGCAGGTCCTCATCCGCGGCCGGTGCTCCGCCCTGAGCGGCCACCCGGCCCGCCGCGGCCGCGTCCATGGCTCGCGGGTCCGGCCTCGCCACGGGTGGACGCGGCTCGATTCCCGCCGACTCACGTGGATGCAGCACGGCATCGCGGAGTTCGTCCTCGGTTGCGGGGTGAGGTTTCGCGGCGTGCTTGCCGCGTGCTTCTGCAGTTGCCCGGCCCGGCGCCGCGTTGCCGGCGGCGTGTGTCGCCTCAGCCGTTGCGGGTGTCTCCTCGCGAGCAGCGGGCGTTCCGTCGGCCTCGGCACGCGGAGTATCACCGTCGGGCGGCGCGGGTGGCGCCGGTGTGTGCTTTTCGATGTCCACGTCCTCCGGCGCGGCCTGCGGGCGGTTTCGCCGCTGCGGTCGCTGTACGTGGCTCGCCAGCTCCGGATCGTCATACCGGAAGACGAAGACATCCGTGACGAACTCGTTGAGTCCGCCGACGGAGTTAATCGCCTCCAACACCCGCAACTCGGGGCGTCGCAGCGGGAACGTGCCCGCCCGCAAGGGTGCATTGGTCGACAAACTCGCACCGATGCCGAACACCGACCACGTCGCCTTCCCAAGCAGTTGCGGATTCACCAGGAGCTGCGGGTCCATCAGGATGTCACGGTCGCGGAGCACGTCCATGAGCTCATGCTCGAGTTCGCGCGCGGTCATCCCTGCTGCGCGTACGCGACCGACCACCGGCAGATTGATGTCGCCAAGCTCATCCACCCGCACCTGAATCTGCTCGGGGAACCCGCGCTGCCGGAGCTGGTAGATCTCGATCGCGAGGACGTCGCCGGCCGAAATCGGATAATCGTAAATGAGTAGTTCCTGGTCCTCGCGCGTCGGCAGGGTCGCGCCGGGAATCCCCGGCGGTGTATCCTCGATCGTCAGCGACGTCCGGATCTCGCTGATCCGATTCTCGCCGAACGCGCCGAGCGTGGTCGGGTCCAACCATGAGTTCTGGATCGAGTTGCAACCCGAACCGGCCACGCAGGCCGTCAGCGCAAGCACCGCAAGTCCGCGGCCATGCGACCGAGGGTTGCCGGCGCTGGTGTTGTGACACATCGGAATCGATGGCCGATGAGGACCGCGCCCGTAAGCAGGCGGTACGCCGTGCCCGTCAGGAAGCGGTACGCCGCGCCGCTCAGGAAACGGTAGATGGCGCTGGAGCCGTTCCCGGAGCCGCGCCCGCCGGGTCGCGGTTCGGTTCAGCCCCAGCCGTCGAAGGCGACGCGCCAGCGGGCCGGCTACGCCCGCGCGTATCATCCGCAAGCCGATGCGACCGGTAGATGCTGGTTGACTCGTCACGACCATCCGCACGGACACGCCCCTTCGCAGGATCCCAGCCCGACCGACGCGGCGCGGCGCATGTCCGTCGGGGCGCTGATACGCGACGATACGCCCCCATGTTATCGGCACATGCGCCGCCGCCGGTTTAGGCCGGTGGGTGTCTTTCCGCTACCCCGGCGACCACCGCAGAGCATACCAGCAACGTCCGAGCGGCCAAAGGGCGCACGGGTCCGCCGTCGACGATACGCCATCATGTTTCCGCCCTGGGCGTACGATGACGCGTGCGCTCGGAAAGACGTGTCTCGCTGCGAAGCCCGACGAGCCACGCACGACGGAACCACCCGGTACGAAAACAACCCGCGCCGGCGCGAGCGTTGTCGCCGCCGTTCGTGGCCCGCGCTGCGGTGGCCCGCGGAATGGTGTACCATGCCGCAAACGCCCCGTGCCCACGCGGGCTGCGTGATCGACGCCATGACACGAACCGCTACGGTGACACAAACGGCTACGGCATGTCTCGTGGTGTTCCTGATGCTGCCGACTGGTGCGTGTGTGAATCTGGAACCGCGTGCGCCGGACGATGCATCAAGCGGAACCGGCCCGGTGGCGCCGCCGCCCGACACGGGGAATATCCCGGGACCGGTCCTGCCGGGTGCGACTGGTACGCCCCGCGTTACACTCACCGTCACGAATCCTACGCCGAATCTGCTTGAGGAGGTTCAGTTCTTGTGCGTGGTGGAGGGGGGTAGTGCCGAGGGTGTGACGTTCGCTTACCAGCCCGATGACGCGCGGTTGGTCGTCGACAGCGCGACAGGCGTCGCGTCGATCATCGTCCAGGAATCGGATCTTGGCGTCGGCGTCACGTTCACGTGCACGGGCACCAACGCCAGCGGCACCGGTCCGCCGTCTCTCCCGCAGACGGTCATCCCGACACCGCCGCCCGAACCGATCGACCCGGTCAACCCATTCCCGTTCCCGTGACGCCTGACCGCATGTTCGCAGGCCGCCCGGCGACGATGTCCCCTCCCGGACACAGGTGAAGAATGAGCCCGCCCGGGGCACGACACAACGCCGGACCCCGGAACGGGCTGATGTACTGATGCCTGTAACGTGAAGGCGACATTCGTCGCCTTAGCGGACCGGCCTAGCCGAACAGGCCGGACAGCGGACCGAAGACGAACAACCAAACACCGACCATAATGTTGAAGAAGCTCACTGTCTCATCTCCTTGAAGTCGCGCCCGCGGTCGCGCTCGGGCTAAAGCGCCATACCCAACAAGCGTCCACCCCTTATCGGTAATCGGCATGGAAATGTTCAACTCCGTTGATACATCCGTGACACGCGCCGCCGCCGGCGGCGTCGATACAACGGCCGAGCCGGCGTCGAAGTTCGCCGCGAGGACGGTCGAAACGCGGCCTGACAGCGGTGGGAACTGGCATAAAGCGGTCGATCCCAAGCGCGACAACGGCCCACACGCGTTGCGGAAACCCAGGCTACCAGTACAGCCGCGCGGGGTTCTCAGACCTCGGCGCGCCGGGATACGTGCTATGGCCGACGACCCCCACCGACCGGATTCGCACCATCGGTCCCGGCTGCGCCGCGTCGCCGTCGCCTCACGACCCCGCCGTTTTGCGTGTTGCGGCCGACGCCACACAAGATGCGACCCGCCGCGCCGCATCGTCCGCGATGCATGTCGTGATCACCGTTCGCGCACGGGGTCATCGACGAGCATGTACCCTTCTCCGTGGAGCGTGCGGACGTAGATCGGGTGTGACGGGTCCGGCTCGATCTTCTTGCGGAGGTTCTTGACGTGCGTATCGACCGTTCGCTGCGTGACGACGTCGTCATCGCCCCATGCCTCGCGAAGCAGCCGTTGGCGACTCAGTGCACGCCCACGGTACCTCGCGAGCGCGCGGAGCAGGCGAAACTCGCGCGTGGACAGGCCGGCATCGCGTCCGGCGCGGTGGGCCTCGAGTCGGACAAAGTCGACGTGGAGGTCGCCGATATCGAGAGTCGCCGGCATGTCGTCGCCTTCGACGCGTCGCATCACGGCCGTGATACGCGCGAAAAGCTCGGCGAACTCAAACGGCTTGGTCAGGTAGTCGTCGGCGCCGAGCTTGAGGCCGAGCACACGATCGGACACGGCCGACCGCGCGGTCAATATGATGACGGGGACATCGACACCGGCCTCTCGTATGTCGCGAAGCACATCGAGGCCGCTGCGCCTCGGGAGCATGAGGTCCAACAGCATGAGGTCGGGCGCCCGCCGGTGGACGGCATCGATCGCGGCCACGCCGTCACGGACCCGCTCGACGCGGTACCCCTCGACTTCGAGGTTCCGTGTGATGAGGTACGCGAGGTCGGCTTCATCTTCCACCACGAGGATGCGTTTCCCCATGTCACGTGTCCTTCCGCGGGAACCTGACCGTGAACGTTGCGCCTCCGCCGGCGGTGGCGTCCACGGCGACACGCCCGCCGTATGCCTCCACGAGGGATTTCACGAGCGCGAGCCCGAGGCCATGCCCCGGCGCATCCTCGCGCAGACCCCGAGACACGCGGTAAAACCGTCTGAAGACGTACCGTCTCGCGTTGGCGGGGATGCCGACACCGTGATCGCGGACCGTAAGCACGACCCAGCGGTCGGTGACGTCACAGCCGACATCGACGGGCTTGCCGCCGCAGTCGCCCGCGTACTTCACGACGTTGTCCAGCAGATTGCGCAGCGTCACGTCGAGGACCGCTTCATCCGCGAGTGCGACGGCGGGGGTGTCTGCGGACACCGACACGCGCGACAACGGCAGATCCACCGATGCGCACAGGCGCGGTATCGATTCGCGCAGATAGACCGCCACGTCTACCGGTACCGCGCGGGCGGAGCCGCGATCCGACTCGATCCGCCCGAGGTCGATCATGCGCTCCAGCAGACGCGCCAGCTCTATGGCCCGTGCCCGAACAATCCTCGTGCAGCGCCGCGCGTCGTCGGGGTTTTGGAGCTTGGGGTTCTCGAGGCTTTCCGCGGCGTTGAGCAGGACGGCCATCGGCGTCTTCAACTCGTGCCCGACGCGCGACACGAAATCGCTCTGAAGCCCCACGAGGCGGCGGTCCTGCAACATGGAGCGCGCGAGCAACGTAGCCGCGAGCGCGACCATGAGCGCCGCGACGCCGAGCAGCCAGACGTTCTGTTTGCGGACCGCGCCGACCGCGGTCACACCCCGATCGAGCACGCCCACGCGCAGGACGAGCGGCTGAAACAGCTCGCCGTATCCCGCGAACCGCGCCGCCAACACGTCGTGCGCCTGCCCCGGCGGCGCCGACGCATAGAGCGTTCGCCCGTCGATCGTGTCGATCGTAACGCGAAACGCGCCCGGGTCGAACCCCTCGTCCTTTAAACGCCGCGCCAGCGCACCATCGCGCACGAACGGCGCCAGGCACCGTTCATACGCAAACTCCACCGGCTCCCAGAACCCCACATAGACCTGAGGGATCACCGGATTGTCCCGGTATAGCGGATGGTGGAAGAAATGCAGTACGCCGATCGGTGAGTATTCGCTCGTAGCGCAAAACGGCCCCCGGCGGAGCTGACGCTGTAGCGCCTCGTTGTTGCCGAGCGTGCCGTGAAGGTAGGTCAACACAGCCTGATGCGACGCCTGGACGTCCTCATCGGCGCCGGGCGGAAACGCGGTGAACGCATCGGATTCGTCCAGGGCATAGTACCGGAGCCGGAAGCCGCCACGCTCAGGCACGGCCGTGAACACGACCGGCGGCCGCCCGAGTTCATCCACGACGTCACGCAATCGCCGGAACGACGCCGGCACACCACCGCCGAGCACGTCGGTAACGTCGATCGGCTGACACAGTTGCTCGTAGATGAAACGGTTTTCGCGGCGGTACGTGCGCAGGGCCTCATCGACGAACCCATCCACGGCGCGACGGACGCGGCTGTCGCGCTCGTGTACTTCCAGTGTCGCGAGTCGCGCACCGAGCAGCCACTGTTGCCCGATCAAGACGGTCGCCGGCGCGACGATCGCCGCGAGCAGCACCCAGAATCGCATGGATCGTTGCACGGTGTGAACGACACTCGACGACCGGTGGAGCATGGTGTGTACGACTCACGCGGACCGGCGGACCACGTGCCGGCGGCTCCCGCGAAACCGGCGATACCCCACGCGCCGATTGATCGATCCGCACCCCGTGCGCCGCCTCGGGCCCTGACGCTGGCCACGGCGCGGGGCCGCCCGAATCATACCCGTGCGCACGCGCAGAAACCAAGCCGAGGCGGCTCCGTGCTTCGGACCATCGTAGTCCGGCCAGATGGACCGGACGGTCCGCACGCCGGAGGCTACGAAACTCCCTTGCGGTCGCCGCTCGGATTGTCCATCGAGTCGCGTGCGACGGAACGCCGGCCGCGGTTCGGTCCCTCGGCCGCCGGGGACACGGGAATCGCGTTACGATCGACATGGTCGATGATCTTCGCGCCGACCGCGTCACCCCAGACGTTGATGCACGTGCGGCACATATCGACGAGACGGTCCACACCGACGATGAGTCCGATGGCCGCCACGGGCACCGTGGCCATGCCGGACGCGCGGAGCGTGCCGTTCACGGCCTCCACCACGATGACCATCGTGACGAGACCGGCGCTCGGGATCCCCGCCGCGCCGATCGCCGCGAGCGTCGCCGTGATCGCCACCAGGACAAGCGTACTGAGTGGGAGATCGATTCCGTACGCCTGCGCGAGGAACACCACCGCCACGGCCTCGTACAGGGCGGTGCCGTCCATGTTGATCGTCGACCCGAGCGGCAGGACAAACCCGGCCGATCGCTTGCTCACGCCGGCGTTCTCCGTGGCGCACTCGATCGTCACCGGAAGCGTCGCCGACGAAGAATCGGTCCCGAGCGCCGTCAGCATCGCCTGACGCATCTGATACATGTAGCGAAACGGGTGACACCGCCCGAACACCCAACACACCAGTGGCAACACGACAAACCCGTGAATGAACAGGCCCGCGATCACCGTGATCATGTAGCTGCCGATCGCCGACGCGAACACCCCGATGCCGATCCGCGCGACCGTCCACGCCAACAGCGCGAACACGCCGACGGGCGTCAGCCAGATCACCACGTGCACGAGCTTCATGATCGCCTCGAAGAGCGCACCGATGCCGTCCGTCAGGATCTTCCCCTTCGGCCCCAGCGTCGTGATCACGATCGCCAGCAGGATCGAGAAGAAAATGACCGGCAGCGCCTTGCCCTCGGCCGCGGCGCCCACGATGTTCCGCGGGATGATCTGCCGGACGAGGTTCTGCATCGCGCCGACGAGCCCCTTCGGCCCGGCGGCGATGTGTTCCTTGATGCCCGCGCTGGTCTCGTAGGTCTGCTCGCCTTCCGCTCTGTGCTCGGTGGTGATCCGCTCGCCGGGCCGGATCGCCGACACGAGTACGAGCCCGATCGTGGCCGCGATCGCCATCGTCGCGACGTAGTAGATGAGTGTGACGCTCCCGATTCGGCCAAGCTCGCGAAAGTCGCCGACGCTCGTGACGCCGACCATCACACTCGTCGCAATGAGCGGGATGATGAGCATCTTGAGCAGGCCCAGGAAGATCGTGTCACCGAGGAAGAAGAACACCATGACCGGCGTCGCGTGGGCGTGCTCGGCATCGTTCATCGTGATCTTGAACGACGGATCGAAGAGCAACTGCCCCACGATCACGCCCGCCACAAGCCCCGCGAGAATCAACAGTGTGAGCAGCCATTTGGCATTCACGAGACGGGTTCTCCGGTCCTCACATGGTATGGTGTCGATGTGTCCGCGCGCCATACCGCGTCGGTCGTGGGACGCGTGCCGGTCTGACGACCCAAGCCCGGGCGCGCTACACGTTCAAGCATTCGTGGTACCACCCTCATAAGACAGGCCCTCCACGCGGCCGACCGTACGAAACGTGATCCTATTGAAACGGCGCGCGCCGTGCAAACGGCGCCCCGGGGGGAATCGGCATGTACCCTCGTCGCCGGCGCGATGGCCCGTCGTTCGGCCCCGGTGTGGAGGCGCACCGCCGTCCGCGGATTCACCACCCTTGTGGGCAGGAACACCTCGTCATGAACCTCGGCGATTGTGCATCGCATGATGCATCGAGCGGCACGGCTTGACATCGCCGGCGCCGGCCCTACACTGGTAGATCATGGCCGATTATTCACCGCATCAGAAGAAGGCCATCGACCGCTACTACGACAACCACCGCACCATTCTGCTCACAAGGCTCGGTGACATCGTAACCGATCTCTACCTGGCCGACAGCGACGCGAAGCGCGACCGCCTTTGGCAGCGAGCGGCGCAGGCCATGGCCGGACTGGACATCGCGCCCGAACTCACGCGACATATTCTCCGGCAACGCAAGCCCGAAGTCCTGGCACGCAACCTCAGCGATTGGCTCGACGAGGCGGCGCGACCGTAACGTATTCCTGTCTGGATCCTTGGCGCGCGGCGGCCGACCCGGCGGGCGGTCGTCGGTTTCGATGGGTGGGGGTATCGGCGCGCAAGCATCGTGTAGCCAACCGCACATGGCGCAAACCACGCAAACACGATCTTTTCGTAAGGCATCTGTGGCGCTGCATCGTGCGCGATGCCTGTCTCTTCAGGCCGTTGTTGTCCGGTCGTTACCGGCCGACCCCACGGTCGGCCCACGTGTCGCGCCAATGGGTTATGAGAAATCCATTCGCCGGTTGCTATGAGTTTAGCATTGCGGTTTCAATGACCTCCCGGTTTCGGAATACCTTCGGCCGGCCGTAATAGCCGTCGATCGACCGTCGGCCGGCATGCCTCGCCAATGGGCCATGGTGAGTCCATCGGCTGGTCGTTATGGGTTCATGCGCTCACAGATCAGTTGATGCTATGGGACTGCGCCGTCGTTGCCTACCGGTACGGCGACTGGTTGTTATGTGTTTTTGCGCTGATGAACCCATAGTATGGATCCGCCGTGCCGGTCCCTAGCGGTGTCGCGTGTTGCCGCTGCGCGGGGTTGGGGTGGCGGTTGCGGGTGTCGGCGCCTGCGGTTCCTCGTTGCCGCCATCCATCATGTAGAGGGCGATGTCGGCCTCGTCGACCCAGCCGTCGCCGTTGAGGTCGGCGACGCGGAAGTGGCCGAGGCCGATTTCGGCGAGCTCCCTCGTGGAAATACGCGTCACGGGTCCGCGTCGCGGATGTCCGCTCGGGCCGTTCCACTTCGCGCCGTCGGGATCGATGAGCGCATCGCCGTCGGGATCCAAGAACGCGCCGCGATCCGGGTCGATGAGTGGTGCCGGCACGATCGGACATGTCGTACCCTGGACCGTGAAGTTGAACGTGATGAAGTTCGCGTCCTGCGTGTCGATGATGCCGTCGCCGTTCCCGTCGGTATGGGGCGGCGGCGTGCCGCACAGCGACGGACCGATCACGCCCTGCGGGCCGGTGCTGAGCGTGAGGAAGTCGAACAGGTCGATGAACGCGTCGTTGAAGTAGTTGCCGCCGATGAGGTAGTCCGGGTCCGCCCAGACCGCATCGTATTGGGTCGTGACGGGCGCCGCGAGCGGCTGCGCGTTGCTCAGCGTGTGGAGCGTGTCCGTCGCCGTGACGCAGTCCCAGTCGCCGCATGTGATGAGCACGGTCCCGACGCCGGTCGTGACGGGCGCGGCCGGCGGCGGCGGCGTCACGGTCGTGAACGTCAGGTCGAGCTCGCCGGTGCCGGCGCCGGACGGTCCGGTGACGTCGAAGTTGACGCAGCGGTCAAACGGCACGTCGGAGACGGCCGGTTGGAGCTGGACGTCGACGAGCATCTCGTTGAAGTCGCTCACGGTGATGTCGAAGCTGCACGACCCGGTGTTGCCGCACACGTCGGTCGCGGTGCATGTGATCGTCGTGACACCGCCGGGCGTGCCGTTGGACGCGAAGCTCGGGAAGTCCCCGCCGCCGTTCGCCAGGCCCGCCGTGGGCGCCGACGTACAGGTCACCGTCGGCGCGGGCGTGTCGCAGTTGTCCGTGTCGGTCGCGGTCGGCGGCGTCCAGGTGACGTTGCCGGTGCATCCGCCGGCGTCGGCGTTGAGGAGCTGCGCGAGGTTCTGGCACGTCACGACCGGTGCGGTCTCGTCGACCGCGAAGAGCGGCGTGTCGTTGAGCGTCAGCGGCACCGAGATGAACGTGGCGTCCGCGACGCTCGTCGGCGGCAGGTTCGGGTCCGGCGGCCGGAACCGGACGTCGGTCGCGCAGTGCTCGGCGACCATGGTGAACGTCGCGACGGCCATGGTCATGTCCAGGTCCGTCCCCGGCGCAAACGGCTGGGTCGCGACGAGGATGTCGCACGTACCCGCGGCGTTGTCGATGTTGACCGCGAGCTGGTTCGTGACGGGGTGGCCCGGCGCGGGGCCGCCCGGCACGGCGGGGTCGCCGCCGGCGAAGACCCCGGTGGCGGTCATGACCGCGGGGTCCCATTCGATGAAGAACTGCCCGCCGACGATTTCGAGCCCGTCCATGCCGGTCATGTCGATGTGGAAGGTGCCGGTCGTGTCCGTCGTGGTGACGTCATAACACAGCGGGTCCCCGGGCGCCCGGTTGATCGAGAGCGTCGGGCACGTCAGGTTCGACGGGTTCTCACACACGCCGGCGTTGCACACATTGTCGGTGCAGGGATTGAAGTCGTTGCACTGGGTCCCGACCGTGCAGTTCGTGCATCCGGGGTCGACCGCCCCGGGAACGCACACGCCAGCCTGACACGCGTCCGGCGTCGTACAGGGATCGCCGTCGTCGCACACGCCGCCCTCGTTCGCGGCCTGCGCCTC
>JBHHVO010000015.1:0-18833 GCA_046754365.1 Phycisphaerae bacterium
CGAATGCGGGCCGTAGCCCCTAACGGCGCAGCCCCATCGCCGACGGCGTCGTGGTCCCGCCCGTTGCGGGCGGGACCAACGGGCTCCACGCCACCGCGAGCGGGCGGCGATCCGCCCGTGGCCATGTGTCCCGTGGGGTCTGCGCGGTGCGCCGGTCGCCCTGCGTGCTCCCGCGCCAGGCGTGGCATACCTGGCCCGGCGTCGGCTGAATCAACCAGCGCCGCCAGCGAGCGCGCCCCGGCATCCCATACCCCCGGCTGCCGTCCGCACGAAACGCTGCCCCGGCGCTACCCGGGAATGTGCTTGGCCACGCACGCACCGAGCAGCCGTGTCACCGACAGCGGCAAATGAGTCCAAACCCGGCGGATGCGGCGAATCCGCGGCCCCGACGGCGAAAGCTCCGACGGTCGCATGCCGGGCGGGACGTAGCGCTGATACCCGAGCGGCCGGGGCGCGAAACCGTGCAGTCGTTTGAATTCGCAGCACCCGAGGTTGTCACGGCGCGACCGTCCGAAGTCGAACACACGGTAGCCCGCATCCACCGCATGTTCCATGAGCGTCAGGTAGACGTAGTGGCCCGCGTTGTAGGTGCGGGCGTTGTCCGTCGTGCCGACAAAGTAGGGCATCACGGTCTGTTTGAACATGAATGTGATGAGACCGGCCACGGGCCGACCGTGCAGCGTGACGAGTGATACCCAGTGCCGGTCGGGCGTCTCCTTCAACAGGTTTCGCACGAACGCGCGCGGATAACTGATCGAGCCGAGCCGCCGCATGCTGCGACAATACAGCGACCAGACCCGCTCGAAATGGCGGTCGCCGAATCCCACACGAAGGCCGTGACGGTCGCGGGCCTTGCGCGCGGCGGCGCGGGCCTTGCGCGGCAGTCCGCCAAGCACGTCACTGGACGATGCAGGCAGCGCGCTCCTGAAGCCCACATAACGGTCGATGACGCCAAGCTCCGGTACCGCGGCGTGCTCGGATCGGAAGTCGATCACCCGGCAACGCAGGTCCGCCGCGATGTGCCGCGCGGTCTCGAAGAGCGCGGCCGTAGCATCCGCGTCGTCGGCGATGATGCCGCCGCCCACGCCATACGGTACGCTTACGAGCATGCGTCCGGTCAGCCAGCTCTTCACCAGGAACATCGGCAACACACCCACGACGCGATCCCCGCGATGGGCGATCAGATAGTGCCCGTCGTGCGGAAACGATTGCTTTACCGCGCGATACCACGCCGTCGTGTGAAACAACGTACCGTGCGGGTGGCTCTGCACATACGCGTCCCACACGTCACGCGCGTCGGGGCCACGTGCCGAGAGGTGGCACTCGGTCACGCGCACCCGCGGACCCTGCACCACGCGCTCGCTCATCGGGCATGGCGCGACGACGCTACACGCTGACATCGCGGTCGCCTCCCGTCTCCCCGGGCGCATGCGCATGGGACACGACGTGCCGGTATTTGCCCGAACCGCTTACCCGCAGCTCATCCACAAGCCACACGCGCAGCGCTACGTCGCTGCCAAGCACGTCGCGCACCCGCCGGCTTACCGCCTGCCGCACGACCCGACCGGCATGACGGTCCGGCACGACCTCGACCGTCACGCCGTAGTCCGCGCCTTGCGTCACGCGGAACCGTCCCACGCCCGCCACGTCGCGCAGCGCGTAGATGACCGACAACGCGTGCCTCGCCGTCCCATCCGGGAAGTACAGATAATCCGTCGTCCGCCCCTCAACGACATCCATCATCGGAAGGCCCCGCCCGCACGGACACCGGCCCGGTTTGAGTCTGCCCATGTCGCCCGTGCGATAGCGGATAAGCGGCATGCCGTGCGCGCCGAGGTGGGTGACAACGATCTCGCCCGGCTCGCCGGGCGGCACGGGTCGACCGCGCCGCATGATCTCCACGACGACATGTTCGGCCATGATGTGCATGTTGCCTTCCGCGCATTCGTGCGCGATGAAGCCGGCCTCCCGGCTGCCGTAGCCGTCCGCGACCGGTACGCCGAAATACGACGCGATCGCGTCCCGGTCGTGCGCGTAGCACACTTCACCCGTAACGAACACCGCCCGGAGCCCGCGCAGGCGCAGTCGTCGCCCGCGCTGCCGCGCGTGCGCCACGAGCATCGCGACGCTGCTCGGATACCCGAACAGACACGACGGCCGGAACCGCTCGAGCGCATCCAGGTAACCGTCCATGTGCTCCGGCGACATCGCGAACGCACTCAGCAGGCGATGGTTGAAGAGCCGATCGCGCGCTCGCTTGAGTCGGTCGCTCCGCCCCAGCTCGATCGGCGAGCCCCAAAGATACAGCTCGCGATCACCCACATCCACGCCGAACCAACGATGTGTCCGCGCCCGCGCGGCCTGATCACACGCCTGCCGCGCGCGATCGGTGAAGAAGCGCAGCGGCGCGCCGGTCGACCCGCCGGTACTGCACGCGTGCAAGCCGCCCGGCGCGTCGTGCCACAACATCGCGGCGACGTGCCGGCGGATCGTGCACTTGTCCAACAGCGGCAGACGCGCGAGCATCTCGAACGGGCAACGGTCGCCCGCGTCAACCCCCGCTTCCGCGAATCGTCGACGATAGAACCCGCTATGCGACCCCGCGTGCACCAGCAGCGCGCCCAGCTTGCGCCGCTGTAGCATCCGGATCTCGCGCGGAGCGTACCACTGCGTTGCTTCCAGTGACCTGAGCTGTGCGAACGTGGTCCGTCGCAGCAGCCGCTCATGCAACGGGCAGATAACCTGACGGGCGAGCCACGGCAGCATGGAGCGAACACACCACGTTTCATTCCGTGCGACCGGGCCCGACGCGCACGCGCTGCACGGGCCCAAGGCCCGGCCGTAGAAGTGTTATCGGCGTGTCCAACCCGTCAGGTTGGTTCCGACGTGCGCCAAAAAAAACCGCACCGGTCGCGTCGGTTCCGACGACGCACGGCCGCTCGCATGGGACGTCTCGCTCGCGGCGCGCTGCGGGGCGCCGTTGTGGTCGCGCGCCGCACCCGGCGTTCGGTCGGCCCGTTCCCGCCCGCGGCTCGATACCGCGCCGACAACGGGCCGGCACAAGACCGGTGGTGTTCGGATGCCGTCCATGTACGCCTTGCTTATTGGACGTGCACGCCCCCATCCGCCCATCGCCACACCCCAACACGACGCCCTCGGGACCCCCGCGCCGCGCGCCCCATGATCGAACGGCGCCGTGTCATCGCCGGGACACGGTTGTCCTGATCGCGTGATCGTGCCTGAGATCGACGTGTGCCGCCGGATCGACGTGTGTCGGCGGCGTGCCCCTACGACGCGACGTGCTCGGCGTATTCCGCCGCCGTCATCAGCGCCTTGAGCGGGGCGACGGAGTCGGCCTTGATCCTGAGCAGCCACCCGTCCTCATACGCGTCGTCGTTGATGAGCTCGGGATGATCCACCAGCGCCGCGTTGACCTCGGTGACCTGACCACCGACGGCGGAGTAGATCTCCGACGTCGCCTTCACCGATTCAACTTCCCCGACTACCTCGTCCGGTGCCACGGACGTCCCCACCTCCGGGAGATCGACGTATGTGATGTCGGTGAGCTCGTCGGCTGCGTACTGGGTCACGCCCATGGTCACGATGTCACCCTCGGCCACAAACCATTCGTGTGTGTCACGGTACACTCGATCGTTTGGCGGTTTCATCAAAGGCTTCTCTTCACTTCTTCGGACGTTTGTAGAACGGCAACGCCACCACCACGGCGGCCGCGCGCTTGCGGCCGACGGCGACCTCCAGCGTGGTGCCGGGCTCGGCGTGCTCCGGCGGCACGTACGCCATCGCGATGCTGCGGTCCAACGTCGGGCTCAAAACGCCGCTCGTGACCGTACCGACTTCGCGCCCCGCCGCCAAGACCGCGTGATGCTGCCTCGCGGTCCGTCGGCCGTCAAGTTGTAAGCCTACCAGCCGGCGCCGCAAGCCCTCTGCCTTGACCCGCCGGAGCGACGCGGCGCCGATGAACTCCCGCTCCAGATCCACGCACCAGCCCTGCCCCGCGGACAGCGAGTCCACCGACTCGGACAGCTCGTGCCCGTAGAGCGGCATGCCGGCCTCGATCCGGAGCGTGTCCCGAGCGCCGAGCCCGGCCGGCCGTACATCCGGCGCACGCGAAAACCCGGGCCCGAAAAGCCCTTCCAGCAACAACCGGGCCGCACCCGCCGGGGCCACCACCTCGAGCCCATCCTCACCCGTATACCCGCTGCGGTACACGACGACGCGCAGGCCCATGTATGCACGTTCCATAAACCCGTAGCGCCGAAGCGTGCTCAGGTCAAGCCCCGCCAGCGTCCTGGCAAGGTCGACCGCGGTCGGGCCCTGGATCGCCACCATCGCCGTCGCATCCGTCTCGTCCGTCAAGGATGCGTCCCGGCCCGCGGCGTGCCGCGTGATCCATTTGACAATCTTCTCGCGATTCGCGGCGTTGCAGACCACACCCCAGTCCTCTTCGAACCGCGACACGATCACGTCGTCCAAAATGCCCCCATCTTCACGGCAGATGTGCGTGTAATACGATCGCCCCGGCTCGGCGTCGGCGAGACGGCGTGTGCAGAGCAGATCCAACAGCGTCCCGGCATCGCGCCCGCCGAGCCGCAGGCGCCCCATGTGCGACACGTCGAACACGCTGCACGCATCGCGCGTGTGCCGGTGCTCCGCCACGACCCCCGCGAAGCATACCGGAAGGCACCACCCCGCAAACCCGACCATCCGCCCGCCCAGCGCAACGTGCATGTCGTACAGCGGCGTCCTGAGCAGTTCCTCGGTCATGGTTAACACCGACATAGACCCTTGCCCCCAAAGCTTCCCCGCGCCGTTGGCCAACGATAGGAACGTCCGAAAGCCATGTCAACGTCACCTGCGCGGCGGCTACTGCGAGCGCCGGTAACGCCTCGGCTGCCCGAGAACGCGACATGTCGGGGCAACACGTCCCCCGGCGATCGTGCCGGACGGGCCGTTGTGTCGGCCAACATCGCGGCTGCTGTTACGCCACGCGCCTTGCCGTTTGGGCGCCCGATGGCCTTAGTCGTGCGGCATGCGCATGGCGGGGTGGATCGGCATCTCCGGCACTGACCAGATCGGGCAACGACCGCGTACAACCCGCGGATTCAAGATGGACGGCACACTACGGCAACGACGGACACCCGCACCCCTTGCAGGTCCCCGCCGTCCGGGGAAAGCTCAGCGCGGCACCGTCCGCGACGGCGATCGTAAACGGCCCGTCACTCGGGCATGGGCCGAGCGGTGAAACACAGCTCGGGCCGAGATGAAACCCGAGTAGCGCCACGACGTTCGCATGGATGTCGAGGGTCCCGTCGTCGGCGCAGAACCGGTTTTCCAGGCAGAAGTCGGCGTTGAACTCCGCCTCCGGCTCAAGCCCGCCCGAGTTGCCCATGTCGAACCCGCCCATGCCGGTCAGGCAGAGACCTCCCCACGTCTCGAGCTTGCCGTCGCCGACGAGGAAGAACGCGTCCCCATGTACGTTCTCGTTTACCCTCATGAGCTGGCCGTCGACGAACTCACCCCAACCATTCGGACCGATCCCCACGAAGAACTTGACCTGTCCGACGACCTCGAGTGCGACATCAAACTGGATGTGGTTCTTGATCGTGTACGCCGCTGCCGTCCCCCTGTCGATCGTCAGCACGACGCCCGGCGCGCCGCTGATCACACCGGGATTCAGACACGGCGAATCCAAATCACTCGAACATCCGCCCTCGATGAGAACGGTGCTCCCCGCGGCCGCCGTCAGTGTCAGGTCCTGCTCGATATGGAGTGTCCCGGGCGCGGGCGGCATCGCGGGATCGCACGGGCACCCGACGCCGGGCGTCCTCACGAACCGCAGGTTTCCGCTCATCTTCGAGTCGACCGTGGCGCTGCCGTGCAGGTTGAGGCGTCCGGTCCCCTCGATGTGCAGGCTCCCGCCGGGCCGTACGTCGAGCACCTCGACCTCCCGCGTCGCAGCCGACAGGATACGGCAAGTCTTCCCGGTCGGGATCACGGCCGCGTCGGTAGCCCCGGGAAAGTCATTCTGGCAGTTGATCCAGTTTGCTGCCTGTCCCCATGTGCCTGTGTTCCCTACCGGCGGGTTGAATGTACACGTGGCCGCCATCGTCGGCGCGGTTACCAGTCCCGTTATCATACCTACTGTGATGGCTATCGTAATCGCGGTTCTTATCGTAATCGTCTCCTTCAATCGCTCGCGGTTCTTGCCCGCGAGCCCATGACACATGCTGTGTGAACGTCGTTCACGCGAATGCGCGTGTCTCTTCTGTCCATGTCCCGCGCACCTCTCACATACGTCAGGGACCGAATAACACTATTCGCGCCCACTTCACTTGCCTCCCGTGAACAGGTTTTGGAAGCCCGCGAAGTCTGCTATGTCTACATCGCGATCGTGGTCAATATCAAGAAACCGACATGCACACAGGTGGTCCATCTCGACCGGTCCCACAGGGCCGGCCAACGCTTGAACGCGCGCACAGGTCATCGTTCTGCGTGGTGCGAACGAATGGGGTCGGTTGGGTCCCGTCACGGCGGGTTCGTCCCGTGCAGGAACGCCTCGTCCCGGCCGATGACGGTCGTTCCACCGGGGACGCCGATTTTCTTGGGAGCGGGGAAGACGTGAGGGCGGCGCCAGACCACCTGTCGTAGGGGCGTCAGCGCGCGCAACGTTGGCGGCGAAGGCGCGCCGACACCAGCAGCGAGCCGCCGAGCAACACGAATATGATCGTGGATGGTTCCGGCACCGCCGCGGCCGTGCCGTCCCCGGGACCCGACGCGCCGGCCCCCAACCCATGTCCGAGCAAACCGTCCAGCGGCGGCGGCCCGAAAACGCGGTCGGCCGGCGCGTCGGCCAGGCCGGCCGACAACACGCGGGCGCCCGACGCATCGGCCGCAGCGCCGAACAGATCTTCCAGTTGCGCCCGGCCGCTCAGGACATCGAACGGATTCGTCAAGCCCGCGTCGGTGAAGAATGGATCGAAGAGGATCGAGAGCGCGTCGGCGATGATGTTGCCGGAGATGTCGATCGGGCCGATGTCGAGGTCCGACGTCGTCGAACTCGCGCCGAGCGCGCCGTCCGACGTGATGTCCTGGCGGGATGACACGGTCAGGGTGAGGTCGTAGAAGCCGAGCCCGTCAAGCGACAGCCGCCCGTCGATCAGCGTCTGACCGCTGATCGTCGTGGATTGCGGGCCGACATCGAAGTTCACATCGTAGAGGAGCGGCTGCGCCGGGTCATCGTTCCGCGCGGTCTTGAAGAAGATATCGATCGTGTTGATCCCACGTTGCCCCGTGGACACCCCGAACGACACCGGACCGTTCAGCGTGAGATCCCAGACGCCGAAGTCGAGCGTATTCCCCTCGAACAGCGTGAAGCCGCCCGTGTTGCGGGTCTGGGCCGTGAAGTCCGCGCCCAAGTTGAACGGGTTAAGCTGACCCTGGAAGTCGAACCCCGCCTGACCGAGCCCGAACGCGACGTCCTCGAACACCCCGCCACGGGCGGCCGGCGCAACCGCCGCGATGAGTACGCCGATCACCGCGCCACACACCCGATGCACGCCCCTGGGCATAACAACTCCCTTTGGCGATCCCGCCCCGCGCCGGACGCCCCCCAACCCCAAACGCCGATCCCGACGCATCTCGGTTTACTCTAGCCGGCGTCCCGACGGCGTTCAACCCCGCCCCACAACGAGCCGCCGCCGACCGCACGCCCCGGAAGCGCCGGACCGTGCGCGCCGCCCGGCGCTGCCCGCTTACGGCCGCAACACCCGGCACACCTGCGCGTATATATATCGGTCACACCGGTACCCGTTACGTAGCATATCGTCGGCCCGCGCACACGGCGCTGGTGCCCGAAACCTCTGCCGCAGTCTTCGAATTATCGGACGCGAGCGTCTCACGGATCCGGCGACATCGGGTCTCCCGGGCGGCGTGTCGGCGTCGCAGGCTCAGGCGGCGGCGTCGGTGACGTGGCGCGATCGGGTTCGACCGACGCGACGCCGGATTGCATCACGACTTCACAGTCCGGCAGCGCATCCAGGAACCGCCCGCCGTAACGCTTCGTCTGGATCCGCGGATCGAGGATCACGACCATGCCGCGGTCGGTCCGCGTACGGATGAGCCGGCCAAACCCCTGCTTGAACTTGAGCACCGCCTCGGGGAGTTGGAACTCCATGAATGGGTTGCCGCCGGTCTCGCGGATCCGCTCGATCCGCGCCTCGACGGCCGGGTGGTCCGGCACGGCGAACGGCAGCTTCACGATGATGACGTTTGCGAGCGCGTCGCCCGGCACGTCGACGCCGCTCCAGAATGTATCGGTACCGAACAGCACGCTACGCGGGTCGTCCCGAAACCGCTCGAGCATCTTCGACCGCGGCATGCCCGATCCCTGCACGAGCAGCGGCATGCGTTGCGCGTCGAAGAAGTCGGCCAGCGCCTCCGCGCACTGGTGCAGCATGCTGTAGCTCGTGAACAGCACGAACGCGCGGCCGTCCGATACCAACACGTACCGCCGGATCGCGTCGCACGCGGCCGTCGTGAACGCGTCGCCCGCCCTCGGCTCCGGCAGGCCGGTTTCCACGTAGACCTTGACCTGCTCGCGGTAGTTGAACGGCGAGCCGAGCGCGACCGTGGCGGTGTCGCCAAGGCCGAGTCGTGTCTTGATGTAGTCAAACGGTGCATTCGACGCCGTCGTCAGCGTCGCGGACGTGAGCACGACCGAGTCCGTCTTGTCGAAAAGAGACGCCTTGAGCTCAGGCGCGACGTCAATCGGTCGCCCGTTCATCGTGACGCGCCGGCGCCGCCGGCCGCTGACCTCGAGCCAGTAGACCCACCCGTCGTCGTCCTGTCCGTGGATCCGCGCGATCGAACCCGACATGCCCAGGCACCGCTCGATGAGCCCGCCGATCTCGGAACGCGCTTCGGCGTCCTTCGTGTCGGCGCGAACGGCCTTGAGCGCCACCGCGACGTGCCGCAATGCGTCGACGACGTGCGGCTCGATGTCGAGCGGCTCGCGGAGCCGGCCGTTCCAACCCGGCACCGACGCCTGGTGTTCGTCCAGCGCGGAGAAATACGCGTCCGCTGCGACGCGCGCAGTCTGCACCGCGTCAACCGCGGCCCGGTGCACGGCCGGCAAGAGCACGCCGCGGCCCGTCCGTTCGTTGTAGATGCCGTTGAGCAAATACGCGACCTGCGTGCCGGCCACGCTGAGACCGAGGTGATCACCCGCGACGCCTTCGACCGTGTGGGCCTCATCGAGCACGGCCAGGTCGTAGTCCGGCAGAATCGACGCGCCCTCGCGACGCACGGCCAGGTCGGCGAAGAGTAGCGCGTGGTTCACAATGAGCAACTGCGCCTTGGCCGCGTCACGCCGGGCGCGCTGGTAGAAGCACTTGTCGACATACGGACACTTGCGCCCCAGGCAGTCGTGGGCGTCGCTGAGTGCGCGTTCCCACACCGCCGGCATCGGCTGCCGCGGCAGGTCCGCGAGCGAACCGTCCTCGGTCTCATACGCCCATGCCTCGATCCGCCACAGGTCGTTGCGCTCGCGCTCCGAGAAAAGCCCCTCCTGCCGAGCGCTCGCCCGCGCGAGCCGGCGGAGCCCGACGTAGTTCGACCGCCCCTTCACGAGCACCGCGGAGAACGCCTGGTCGAACACCTGCCGCAGAAACGGGATGTCCTTCTGAATGAGTTGTTCCTGCAGCGCGATCGTGTGCGTGCTGACGACCACGCGCTGACCGTGCCGAACCGCGCGATCGATCGCGGGAATCAGGTACGCGAAGCTCTTGCCGACGCCGGTGCCCGCCTCGACCAGAACGTGGTGCTTCTTCTCGAACGCGTCGGCCACCGCCCGCGCCATCGCGAGCTGCTGGGGACGCGGCTCAAAGCCGGGCAGCGACTTCGCGATGCGCCCGCCCTTTGCGAGCATGTCGACGGCCGGGGCTGTCATGGGCTGGCCACCGGAGACATGTCCTGCCTATACCCGAACGCCCTTGAGTCCGCAAAGCTCCTATGGGGCCGACGCTGGTGCGGGATCCTGCGCGGTCATATAGGATGTGCACCAGGTCACGCAGCACACGCCGCGCAGACCGTGTGTTACGCGTGGGCGTAGCGAGCGGCGATGGTTCCGGCGTCCACGCTGCCCCGGGGGGCGCCTTACGTTGGCGGCGCCGTGGGCGCGTCGAGAATAACCTCGGTTTGCGGCCGAATACGACAGCGTCGCCAATCCCGGCCACGTGGCCGCGGCGCCGGTCGTGTAAGCGGCCGCGATGCCGTGCGGCGGTCGAGGCGGGCAAGGCGGGCGCGGCGTTGAGGCGGTCCCATGATCCATGTTTCCATCTTCGGTGGCTACCAGGGTTGGTTGCACGCGGACAAGCGGCTCTTCCTCACGCTGTTCGGAGCCACCTCGGTGCAGCGTCAGACGCTCGCCAAGCAGATCATCGCAAGGCGCGAACACGAGCGGCACGGCGATCCCCTCCCGCAACGCCCCCTGTTCATCACGCTCTTCGGCGCTGCGTCGATCAGGGCGCCGACACTCGCCGAGGAGTACATCGACCTCCGCGACATGCTCGACAGCGGGGCGCTCACCATGCAGGAATGGGATCGCTCGCTCGCGACGCTTGCGCGGTGGGAGCCGACCCCGGCGTCGCTCTCGCTCTTCGGCGGTTTCTCCGAGCACGAGCTGCCGTCCGAAACCGCCGAGGTCGACGCCATCGCGATCCAACGACACCTCGGTAGCCTCTCGGAGCCGGCCGCGCGGGTCCTGCAGCTCGGCATCGGGCAAGCCACGACCGACCGGCGGGCCGTCGTTCGCCAGGCCGTTCTGGCCGATCGCGACGTCGCGGCTGCATAGACCGGCGCCGCGCCGTCCGGAACCGGCCACCACCCGTCCGCAACCAATCCGTGACCCGTCGTGTGCAAGCGTTTCATGGGATTCCGAAACGCCCTGCGCACCCTCCCGGTCTCGGCTCGGATTGTCCATCGAGTCACGCAAGCGCGCGCACGCGTGCCGATCGTGGTTCGGTTGGTGGTCACGGGAACCCGGCGTCGTGCAGCGGTCCCAAGCGGCGTGAGGCGGCATACCGTGAGCCGCGTGATGCCGTATAGCGCGGACCGTCGGTGAGCGGCTGCGTTCGCGCCCAGAGGCGCGAGATGTCGTCTTCGTAGATGGCGGTCCAGCCGCCGTGGGCCGCGAGTGCGGCGTTCGCCGCGCCGTTCGCGGCGAGCAGGATGTAGTCCGTCGGCGGCTCGACCGCATGGCCGATGTCGCCGTTGCGGATGAATGCGAAATTCGACACGTACTCGCGTTCGGCATACACGGTGTCGTATCGGCCGTCCATCGCGACGCGGCACTGCGGGTAAAGATGGGCTATGAGGTACTGCCCCCAGCCGAACGGGTTGTAGACGTTGCCTGAAATCCGCTCGTTCTGCATGAACCGCACCGCGCCGACCGGCATCGCCTTAAGGTGCGCGAGCCGCGGACGCGGGTCTGCTAAGGTGGGAATCAGCGTCGGCAGTAGCGACGCCAGCGCCGCGAGCGTCACCGCCGGCCCGAAGAGCCTCGCCCGCGCGGCGTTACGCGTCGCGAGCGCCAGCCACGCCGTGTGGCCCCACCGCAAGAGCCACGGCGCCGACACGATCGCAAACAGCGGGATGTGGCGATACGACCGTATCGCCATGATCGCCATCACGACACACACGACGACGCCGGCGGCGTCCGTGCGTTGCGTGTTTCGCCCGCCGGCGAGCCGACGCCACGCGACACCGCCCCACATGGCCACGACAAGTCCGAGCGCGAGCATCAGGAACAGCATCTCCTGACGCGTCGCGCGGAACAGCTCGATCGGCCGCCACTCCGCGATCACGTCATGCGTGTAGGGATTCGTGAGGGCGTTGTACAGGCACGCCCATATCTTCGGGCCATACGGGTTGACGAACGTGCCAACCACGCACACCGCGAGCACCCACGCAAGCGTCGACGCACGCGGCGCGGCCGGACCGTCATCGACTGCGATCCCGGGATCCGCTTCGGGGTCGTGTACAGCGCACGGGGCCACGCAGGATGGAGATGCCGCCCGCGGTCCGGCGCGAGACGTACGTCGACCGTGCCACCACCCGACGAACCCATAGAGCCACGGTCCGACGAGGTAGAGGCCGACAAGTCCGAGCAAGACCACGTACCCGCCGTGGCAGTTCGTCCAGACGACGCTCAGCACCGGCAGGCACCAGACGGCGCGTGTCGGGCGAAGCGTGTGGCGGAATAAGATCAGCGCCGTCGCCGCCGTGAACACATACGTGAAGAGCTGAGGCCGGACGACGAGGAACAGCGCCACGGTGTGCACGGCCACAAGCCAGATCGTCAGCCCGAGCCACGTCCGCCGCACGCGTGCGGGCAGCGCCCACCACATGAGCATCGCGACGGTCACGCCGGCGGCCGTCTTGAGCACGCATAGCCCGACCTGGCCCGCCCACGCGTACGCCCACCACGACACGATCTCCGCGCCGATCTCGTGGCCGATCCATGTCCGGCCGGCGGTCGTGTACGCAAACGGATCGTGCGTCACGACCCCTTCCGTGAGCCAGAGCTGCCCATACCGGACGTGGCCCCACAGGTCCGGGTCGGCCTTGCGGACCGCATAGCTCAGCACGACGGCGACGCCGAGTGCGGCGACCCACCACCATCGGCCGCGCGGCCGGAGCATCGCGTCGGCCGCCGGTGTGGGTTCGTGCGCGCGTTGGGGTATTGTGGCCGGTTCGTCCACCGGCATCGGCGCCGGTTCGTGCCGCGCCGTCGTCGTCGGTTCGCCGGCCACCGTGGGAGAGCGCTCGAGGTCGGTGGTTGGAGAGCACCGCGGGTGCATCGTTGTCGTGTCGTTCGGCGCACGTGACGCGTTCGGCAAAGGCTTCCGTAACGGACTCGGCGATGCGTCCGGTAACACAGACGGCGGCGGATGGTGTGTGGCGGCGCCGGCGCCGGCGGCGGAGGCCGGTCGTGGGGCAAGACTGTCGGCCGGATTCCGTTCGTCGCCGGACATCGGGTAGTGCTTCGGCACGCGGTCGGTGCGGCTTGACGCACGGCCCGCAACCAAGCACGATGCGGCGTACCCGAGGCATAACGCGGACGTGCGTCCGTATCGCGCGACATCGGGGCGACCGCCGGTTATCGCGCCGGTGGTACGGGTGGTCGTTGGAGTTTCACCGTGCCTGACAGCACGACGCCCGATTTTTGCAACATCGACGCGTTGCTGACCGACGACGAGCGCCAGGTGCGTGACGCCGTCGCGCGGTTCGTCGACGAGTGTGTCTTGCCGATCATCACCGACTGCTTCGAGCACGAGCGGTTTCCGATGGAGCTTGTCCCACGGATGGCCGAGCTCGGGCTCTACGGTCCGACGCTGAGCGACTACGGCTGCGCGGGGCTGAGCAACGTGGCGTACGGGCTCATCATGCAGGAGCTCGAGCGCGGCGACAGCGGTGTGCGGAGCTTCGCGTCGGTGCAGAGCGGGTTGTGCATGTATCCGATCCACACGTTCGGCTCCGACGAACAGAAACGTCGGTGGCTGCCGGACATGGCGGCCGGTCGTGCGATCGGGTGTTTCGGACTCACCGAGCCGGACGGCGGCAGCGACCCCGGGACGATGCGGACCCGCGCCCGGCGGCGCGGCGACGACTGGGTGCTGAGCGGTGCGAAGATGTGGATCACCAACGGCGGCATCGCCGACGTCGCGGTCGTGTGGGCGGCCACGGACGACACACCGGATGCACCGACCGACGGCGGGCGGCGGTCGGGCGACGCCATCCGCGGCTTTCTGGTGGAGAAGGGCACGAACGGTTACACGACACGGGACATCCAGCACAAGTTTTCACTGCGTGCGTCGGTTACCAGTGAGCTCTTCTTCGACGAGTGCACGATCCCCGACGCAAACCGCCTGCCGACGGCGCACGGCCTGGCGGCGCCGCTGAGCTGCCTGACCCAGGCCCGGTATGGCATCGCATGGGGCGCCATCGGCGCGGCGATGGCGTGCTATCGCGAGGCCGTCGCATTCGCGCGCGAGCGCGTATTGTTCGGCGCGCCGCTCATCCAGAAGCAGGCGATCCAGATCCGGCTCGCGGACATGCTCCGCCGGATGACGACGGCGCAGTTGCTCGCGATCCGGCTCGGTCGCCTCAAGGACGACGGCCGGGTGCACCACGCCCAGGTGTCGCTCGCGAAGTGGAACAACGTGCGCATGGCGCTCGATGTGGCCCGCGACGCGCGCGACATCCTCGGCGCCGGCGGCATCAGCGTCGAGTGCACGCCGATCCGTCACATGCTCAACATGGAAAGCGTCATCACGTACGAAGGCACCGAGACGATCCACCAGTTGATCGTCGGGCGAGAGCTCACCGGCGTGCCGGCGTTTTGAGTCAAAAAAAAGGTGTCAGGATGATTCTTGATGCGCGGTCCG
This sequence comes from Phycisphaerae bacterium, assembly GCA_046754365.1. GTDB lineage: Bacteria > Planctomycetota > Phycisphaerae > UBA1845 > UBA1845 > JBHHVO01. Next base: position 14,466 of record JBHHVO010000015.1, read on the forward strand.
ACGAACCGGCGACACATGTGTGGAAAATCATCCTGACACCTTTATTCCGTCCGGGTCAGAAATCGCCGGCGCCGGTAAAGACGCATTGGAGTCGCGCGAAGTCCTCCAGGTCGATGTCGCCGTCGACGTGCAGGTCGAGATCGCGGCAGCCTTGCGGCGGCAGCACGCCGGGCCCCACGAGACATTCACGAAACGCCGCAAAGTCGTCCAGGTCCACGTCGGCGTCGCCGTCGATGTCGCCACCGCCGTTCCACGTCGTCGCATCGATCCGGTCGAGCACGTTCGTAACCTCATAGCCCGCGGCGATGATGCGGCTCATGGAGTTGTCCAGGTATTCTCTGAAGTCGCTGTTCGGGTCGTCGGGGTCGGCGCTGGGGTTCGGCCAGGGCGGGGCGTAGCCGTTTTCGAGAAACGCGGGGATCAGGATGTTCTTGACCGCCCAGATGTCGGCGGCGATCGGGTCCACGGACGCGACGAGCTCGTCACGGCGCGTGGCGCCGCTGTAGGTGGTCCACGGTCCGTCGTACGGGTTCGCGTTGATCCAAATCGCGTCCAGGAGGTTCAAATCGGCGAGCTGAATGTCACCGAGCAGTGCCCCGAGGATGCCCCACCGAATCGCGGTGTGCGAGTTGGTCCCGAGGTTGCCGCTCACCACGCCCATGTAGTGCTTCACGCATGACGTGGCGCCGTACGTGGCATGGTGAGACTTGAGCACGGGCATGTTGATGAACTTGAGCCGTTCCCGGTCGTATGTGCTCGTGACCGTGTCCCAAATGCCGAACCGGAGGCTGATGTAGGTCCCCGCGGCCGATCGGAACTTCGGATACGACACACGCCCCTGCAGCGTCGGATCGTAGTCGTACCGGATGTATCCGTCCGTCATGTCACCGTCGGCGTATTCGTGGACGAGCGTGTTTCGGCGAACGGTCCAATCGTAATGCGAGATGTTGTAGCCCTGCGCCTGGAACCCCACGACGACGTCATGGGGTGAGAGCCCGTGGTCCTGGGCGTTGTTGCTTGCGCGGTCGAAGTTGCTGATGGAGTTGAACTGCGCGTTCTCGCACACGACAACCTCGCCCGTAAACGTGTCGGGGTGATCGAAGATCCGCAGGATGAGCCCGCGCAGCACGTCCACATTCGTGCCGCCGCGCTCGGGCCACTGGTAGTTGATCTTCACCACGACGACGTCGTCCGCGGCGATGATACCGTCCGGACCCGACGTCAACCCCTGCGTCGCCGACCGGTGAAACTTGAGCCCCTCGCGCCCCATGAGCGCAAGCAGGTTGTCCACGCCGGGGAACCGATCCCCGACCGGGTCCTCCGGACACTCGGTTACGTGGTAGAGCTGCGCACGATACCCCGCCGGCGGACCGAGCCGCACGACCGGAACCGCGGTCGCACGGGCCAGGTAGCCCCACGCGCCGGCGGTCAGGAGCAGCCCCACCGCCGCCGCGGCGATCCCTCGCGGTTGGCGCAAGCCATGGACGATCCGCCGCCGCCCGGCGATCACCGCCGACACAAGCGGCGCGCCGAACGCGAGCGTGGCCGCGGACAGCGCCGCCTGCTGACACGGGTACGCGAACCGGGACGGCTTGGCGCCGCTCCGCAAGACGAGCCACACCAGCGCCAACGCGCCGCTGATGAGCGCGTTCGCCGTGAACCAGCGCGTCCAAAACGGCGATGGCCGCGCGCCGGCGTGCCGTCGCTTGCGCCGTGCGTGCCGGCCGTGATCCGTTGCGTGCCTGGCAGGGTCCGTGTGGGTGTGGGGTGTCATGACGTTGGCTCCGCTCACCGTGGTGCCGGGCGGCGCCGCCGCGGGTCGACTCCCCGAAGCCGACGACACGAGCACGGCGACGTCCGCGCCCAAGAGATTAAGTATGTTAACCTACCACGGCCCCGGCGCCTAGCCCGAGCCGGTAGCGCGAGGCCATCTCGGAGCCGGTAGCGCGAGGCGGCCGCGGAGCCGGTACGGCGGGGGCCGGGCGACCGGACTCCGGGGGTTACAACCGGTTGCGGATGAAGCTGACGGACGTGGACTAAGGCGGCGGCGCCAACGGCGGGAGCGCGTCGGCGTACGCCTGCGCCACGAGGTTCCATTGTGCGGCGCCGGGGAACACGTTGATCGGGCCGACGGCCATGCCGGGGATCGCGCTTAGCGACTCGGCGACCGTGTAGCCGCGTGTCATGTCGCCGGACGGGGCGTGCCAGTAGCCGTCGGGCGTGACGATGAGGCGCTCCTGCATGCGCGCCAGCCCGACCAGGTCGATCATCTGTTCGCGGCGGTCGATCTCCCCCTGTGCGTTCTGCGCCCAGTCGTGCCACATCGTGAACCCGGTCATGAACACGCTGTTCGGGACGGCGTCCGCGACCGCGGCGACGAACGCGGCCGTCAACGCACGCCGATTCGGCATGTTGGCCGAGTCGGCCAGGATCGTCGGCAGGTTCCACCACACCGTGATGCCCGTGTCGCGCAGCGGCACGAGCGACACCGCGAGCTCATCAAAGTCGATCGATGCGAGGCCGGTATGGAACGGTTCCAACGGCGTTTCATTCTCGAGCAGGAAGACATTCGTCCCCGTCATCTCCACGACGTCCTGCGCGAGTTCGGCGAGCAGCGCCCAACCCTCCGCGTCGGCGAAGTCGTACGTCGCGGGGTCGTACGGTGCGACGCCCGGCAGGTTCAGCGGTTTCACGCCGCCGAACACCCGCATCGTCGCCGGTATGCGTTGCATGAGCTCCGGATACACGTTGTTGACCTGACCCACTGTCGTCGTGACGAGTGCCTGGTCCGTAACCTCCGCCCAGCGCTCCATGCCGACCAGCGCATAGTCCAACACCGTCATCCCCGGCGCGGCGCCCTGTTCCGGCGTATACTGCTCCGCCGCGGGTAACAGCGGCGTGTTGACCTCGATCCACGGCAAGATCGCCTTCATCACGATCACCGTGACCTCCGCCGCGCTCGACGTCGCCAAACCGTTGCTGACCGTAAAGCTGAACGTGTCCGTCCCTTCAAACCCGGCTTGGGGCGTGTACACGACCGTGGCCGCGTCGGACGACGTCGGCGACACGGGCGTGATCGAACCGTGGGTCGGGTTGTTCGCGATCGCGAACGTAAGGTCGTCTCCGCCGGCGTCGTTGCCGGTCAGCGAGATCAGCGCGGGTGTATCGACGTGGCAGACGTAGCTCACATCAACCGCTTGAAGCGGCATCCCGCCATCCAGCACGATGATCGTGAACGCCGCGACGCTCGATTCCGTGACGCCGTCGGTCACCGCAAAGCCCAGCGCATCCACACCGAGAAACCCCGCGGCCGGCGTGTACACCACCGTGGCGGCCGTCGTCGGTGAATTGTCCAGCGTGCCCAACATGCCGTGCACAGGGGCTTCGACGATCGAAAACGTCAAGTCGTCGCCGTCGCCGTCAGCGCCGTTCAGCGTCAAAACGGCCGGGGCACCCGACGCGATCGTCACGCCGCCCGGCAGCGCCACCGGTGCGCCGCCCGCCGACGTCCCCACCACCGTGACCACCACCGTGTCCGACGCGAGCACGCCGTTCTCGGTCACCGCCAGCTCAAATGCGAGTGTCGCAGTGCCCGCCCCGATGTCCGGTGCCGTAAACGATGCGACCGCCTCGTCGTCGTCATCGAGCTCCACGACCGGGCCGCCGACCTGTGACCACGCATATGTCAGCACACCGCCGGCGGTCGCATAGCTCCCGCTACCGTCCAGCGTGACGCTGTCTCCGGCGTCGACCACGCGGTTCGGCCCGGCGAGCGCGACGGGACCGGTCGATGCCGGAGGAATCCCCCCCACCGGCCCATCAGACGGCGGCGGCGTCACGACGAGTTCCGTACCGCCGTCGTCATTCACGGTGAGCGATACGATGAGCGCGGTCATTGCTTCGCCGTCGCCGAGACCGTTGGCCGTGAGTACGACGGTGTATTGCCCCGGAAACGCGAACGTGTGCTCAACCGACGGCCCGGTCGCGGTGTGGAAGTCATCGAAATCCCAGGCGTATGTCACGCCGCCGGTCACGGCCACATCCACGTTGAATTCGAGCGACAGTGGATTGCAACAGAAGACAGGGGCGACGCTGAACCCTAGAGGTACGGACACCGAGCCGGACGGCGGCACGGGCGGTCCGCCGCCGTCACCGCCGCCATCAACAATCGCGTCGGCCAGCGTCGATGGCATCGTGCCAGGAGCCTGGCCGGACGGCACCGTTCGCACGACGCCATCGGGGCCGCACGCCGTGCCCGCAAGGATCACCACGGCAAGAATCGTATCGCCGGTGCGCCGCTGGCGCACCGCAAGCGGTCCCCCTCGATCCCGCGTGCGCACGGACCACATGGCGTCCCCCAAACCTTCC
>JBHHVO010000016.1:0-18466 GCA_046754365.1 Phycisphaerae bacterium
AGAGCGTCACGGGTCCGGCGTCGTTGTCGGGGGCTTGCCACTGCATCGTATACGCGTACGCGCCGCCGTTGTCGGCCCAGGTCGCGACCGACTCCTCGAAGCCGTCGATCGTATGCGTCACGTAGTCGGCAAACACATCGGCGGGGTAGTGGGTATGCAATGGATCCGTGATGACCCACGCCCCCTGATGACCGGCGGCGTTCTCGGCGCTGATCTCAAACCCCGCGCCCGCCTGCTCCGGATCGCTCACGCGGACGGTCAGGTCATAGACCGCGCCGGGTCGGTAACGTGGCGGTGCGCCGATGAGCGCCACGGACCCCGGTCCGGTATCAAACGTGTGGCACGCCGGGCAGCCCTGTCCGTTGCCGGCCGGACCACCCGAGTAGCCCGGGTCGGCGCCGTACCGCAGGGCCACACTCGCCGGAATCGCCAACGAGACCGCCGCCGCGCCGGCCGCGATCGTGAGCACGCGATGTCGTGTCATGCTGTCATTTCCCCGCAAACCACCCCGGCCAGGTGCCGCGCCGACGCCGGCCGCCAACCCCCCAGGGGTGTGTCTCCGCGATCCTACCGCGGCGGGCCCGCGAAATCAATAGATGGGGGATATTCGCATCCACAGCTCGTGATTATCCCGACGTTGGGCCGATGCGCGACGACCTCCGCGCCGCGCGTGATCGGGCGTCCGGGTCTCATCGCGCCGCGCCATCACCCGCCGCCCGCGGCGCCGGTGAACGCGGGGGGGAGCCGCATATCGAAGACGTCGGCGAGGAACGCCAGGCCGTCGGCGGCTTCTTCGATGCGTTTGGACGTGGGCTTGCCGGCGCCGTGGCCCGCCCTGGTCTCGATGCGGATGAGCACGGGCGCCGTGCCCGCATGCGCCGCCTGGAGGGTCGCGGCAAACTTGAAACTGTGGGCCGGCACGACACGGTCGTCATGATCGGCCGTGGTGATGAGCGTGGCGGGGTACGCGGTGCCGGGCTTGATGTTGTGCAACGGCGAGTACGCATAGAGCGCCTTGAAGAGCTCCGGGTCCTGCGGCGAGCCGTAGTCGGACGTCCAGGCCCAGCCGATGGTGAACTTGTTGAACCGGAGCATGTCCATGACGCCGACACCGGGCAGGGCCGCGCCGAACAGGTCGGGGCGCTGGGTCATGCACGCGCCGACGAGCAAGCCGCCGTTGCTCCGGCCGCTGATGGCGAGCCGTTCGGGGCGTGTGTAGTGGTTGGCGACGAGCCATTCCGCGGCGGCGATGAAGTCGTCGAAGCAGTTCTGCTTGTTGAGGAGCCGGCCGCCGTCGTGCCATGCCTGGCCGTACTCGCCGCCGCCTCGGATGTTGGCGACGGCGTACACGCCGCCCATCTCGAGCCACGTGGCCATGGTGACGCTGAATGACGGCGTGATTGCGATGTTGAACCCGCCGTAGCCGTAGAGCAGCGTCGGGTTGTTGCGGTTGCGGAGGAGTCCCCGCTTGTGGGTGATGAACATGGGGATGCTCGTGCCGTCTTTGCTGCGGTAGAACACCTGCCGGGTTACATACCGGTCGGATGCGAAATCCACGCGGGGTTTGCGGAACACGGTGCTCTTGCCGGTGACCATGTCGTAGCGATACACGGTGGACGGGGTGGTGTAGCTCGTGAACGCGTAGAAGGTTTCGGTGTGGTCGCGGCGTCCGCGGAACCCGCGGGCGGTGCCGATGCCGGGCAGGTCGACGTCGCGCAGGTGCCGACCCTTGAGATCGAAGACGCGCATGAGCGTGTGCGCGTCTTGGAGGTAGGACGCGACGAACGTGTTGTTGATGAGCGCGACGTTGCGCAGCGTGTCGAGGGACTGGGCGATGACGGGCTTCCAATGGTCGCGCCGGGGCGATCGGGTGTCGATCGCGATGACACGGTAGCGCGGCGCGGCGTCGTTGGTGAGCAGCCAGAACACGGGGCCATCGTTGCCGATGAACTCATACTGTGCGTCGAACTTGCTGATGAGCTGGACGATGTCGCCGCCGGCGCCGGTTAGATCCTTGTAGAACAGGAGGTTCTTCCGCTCGGATCCCTTCCAGACGGAGATGATGAGATACCGGCCGTCCTCGGTGACGTGGCCGTCGAAGCCCCACTCCTTTTCGTCGCGTCGCTCGTAGATGAGCGTGTCGGCGGCCTGTGGTGTGCCGATGCGGTGGTAGTAGAGCTTCTGGTAGTAGTTGACGTCTTCGAGCCTGGCGTCGGGCTTCGGCTCGTCGTAGCGGCTGTAGAAGAACCCCTTGCCGTCCTTGGTCCACGACGCGCCGGAGAACTTGACCCACTTGACGTGGTCGTCGAGGTCGCGCCCGGTGGCCACGTCGCGCACGCGGAAGGACTTCCAGTCGGAGCCGGCGTCGGCGAGACCGTACGCCATGAGCGTTCCGTCGTGGCTGACGTAGTAGCCCGACAGGGATGCGGTCCCGTCGTCGGACAGCTTGTTCGGATCGAGCAATACGCGCGGTTCGGCCGTGAGCGACGACATGGTATAGAGCACGGATTGGTTTTGCAGGCCGTCGTTCTGCTGTACGAAATACCGATCGCCCTCTCGGCGCGGGACGCCGTACTTCTTGTAGTCCCAGAGCCTGGTGATTCGCTTGGCGATGGTCGGGCGGGCGGGGATCGCGTTCAAGTAGGAGAACGTGACGCGATTCTCGGCGTCGACCCAGGCCTTGACCTGCGGCGCGTCGAGGTCTTCCATCCAGCGGTAGGGATCGGGGACTTGGACGCCGTGGTATACGTCGACGACGTCGCCTCGCGCCGCGTTGGGATATACGAGGGTCCCGCGGCCGGTATCGCCGGCTTGCACGTGGGCGACGGCCGCACCGAATGCGGCGAGCAGCGACGTCGCGAAACAACCGGTCCGAAGTCTACGTTGCGTCAAAAGCATCGTCTTTTCCCTGGAAACAAGCCCGACAAGCCTGGGGTCGGCGGGCTGCGTTATGAGCCCGTGGAACACCGTCCGTCCCGCGCTGGAAGCCCGCGTGTTCACCGGCAAGATGCCGGTGGCACAGGGTTTTCTCGTACCGGCAAGATGCCGGTGTCACCGGCATTTGTCCGTGCCCGCAAGATGCCGGTGCGACATCCATGTGTTCGTACCGGCCAGATGCACACATCGGATGGCCGTTGCATCACGGGCCGCGAAGCGACGATCCCGCGGCGTGTGTGACCCCGATGCCCCGTACGCGCCGAGCATAGCACAGATCGACCCGCGGCGGAACCGGACGGCGCGGCGACGTCGTCGGGGCGTACGCCTCCGGCGATGCGGTGCGGCCGCGGGGATGGACGGGCGCGGTCGCGGTGGGCGGTGATTGGATGCCGGGTGTGCGGCGGGGCGTGCGGCGCCGCACCGATTACGGCATGGGGCGGGCGCGTGTGCGCGGTCGGGGATGCGCCGTGGGTGTACATGATCGCGTCCACGATGCCGGGAAGGCGATGGGCCACCCGGGCATGCGTCTCGTGGGGGTTTGAGGTGTTTGTCATGTATGGCTCCTTCGTGGGTCATGGTCCGGTCGTTCGTCAGGGCTCATGGGCTGCCGGTCTCGGGTCCCGTGGTCCATCCCGGCGTGCGGTGCACCGTCACGCGTCTATGGTAATAACGCGCAGGGTGATCGCTGGTGTTTCGGATTTCGGCGATCAGGTTGGTAACGGGTCTTGCGTGTGGTTTTTTTCGGACGGACGCGCGTGGGTGGCGGTGGGGGTGGGTCGGCGCGGGGGTGTTGGGGCCGTGTTCAGCGGGTGCCGGATGTGTGGAAGGACGGGAAGACGCTGGGTGACGGTCCGGCTGGGTGACGATCCGTCCCTCAACCTTGCTGCGCACGGATGGGGCACCCGCGCCCCCGCGGAAGGATGAGGCACCCGTGGAAGGATGGGGTGGCTGCGGAAAGATGGGGTGCCCGGACCCGTGTGGTTTCCACGCGGAGACGTGGTGGGGCTCGGTTATGGTTGCGGGGCTGCGGCGATGACGGCGTCGTAGAAGCGGTCGAGGTCGTGTTGTTGCAGGTGGGCGTTGGCGTGGAGTTCTTGGATGAGTTTCGTGACGCGTGCGTTGTAGTTGGATCGCGCGAATTGTTCCTGGAGGCGCGGCTGGACGGTCTCGAACGTGGGGACGAAGCCGGGATCGATTTCATCGCATCGCACGAGGAAGAAGCAGTCGTCGCCTTGTACGACGTCGCTGATGTCGCCTTGGCGGAGCTGGTAGAGTTTGTCGACGGCGGGCTGAAGGCGTGCCTTTACGCTGCCGCTCGTGAGGAATCCCCACGCGCCGCCGTCGGCGGCGTGGGTTCCGTCGGAGTAGCGTCGCGCGACGTCTTCGAACGGCGTTCCGTCGTTGAGTTCTGCGGCGGCGGACTCGATGATGGTGCGGGCGTGGTTTCGGGCGGTTTGCATCTGATCGCGGGTGGGGTTGTCGACGTGTTCGGGCAGGCGCGCGAGCACGCGGACCTCGATGAGGGACATGCGCCTGCGGGGCGGTCGTGTCCAACGGTCGGCGTTGTCCTGGTAGATGTTCCACAACTCGGCGCGGGTCGGCTCGGCGACCTTGGGTTTGAGATCGACCTGGAGGAACCGCTGGATGACGATGTCGCGGTGGAGGCGGCGGCGGTGGTCGTCGGGTGTGGTGCCTTGTTGTTCGAGGGCGGCGTGGAATCGGCGTCGGCTGCCGTCATACTCGGTGGTGACGACCTCTCGGATTCGGTCTTCGACGAGGGCATCGATGTAGCTTGATTCCTGCGGGGAGAGTCTGCGCGACGCATGCTGATGCAGGAGCATTTCTGTGACGGCGTCGGTGACGCGCTGCGTTGCGAAGCGCCGGAGGTAGGCTCGATACGCGTCCGGCGGCATGGCGCTTGCGCGGCGCTGGAGGTCCGCGCGGTCGTCGTGCAGGACGTCTTCGGCGGTGAGGGTTTCGTCGTTGACGTGAAGGACGGCGGGGTCGCGTTCGGCGATGGGTTCGCCCGCGACGGTCGATTCGGCGCGGCGCGGCGGTTCGGCGCCGTTGGCCGCGTCGCCGGCGTGCGTGGATCTGGCCGGGGATGCGGGCGTCGCGGCATCCGCGTGGACGTTGCGGCGGACATCGGCGGCGGGCGCGGTGCCGTCAGGGTCGGCGCCGGTTGCGCGTGAGGCGTCGTCGGCGGCGGGGCGTCCGAACGGCGACCAGCTCAGGTTCGTGGCGCGACATCCGCCGATGAGGAGTAGGACGGACGCGACGTAGATCGAAGCCGGGCGGGCGGGGACACATGACGCACCGCGGTTGGTGAACGTTGCGTGTTCGGCCGACGGTTTGGATGGGGGCGGTTCGCGGTGTATCGCGCGCGGTCGGCCGCGCACGACAACGCGCGGGGGTGTGCGGTTGCAACCGTGCGTGCGGGTCGGCTTGATGGCGTGCGTGTGGGTCGGCTTGATGGCGTGTTGATCATGGTTCATGCTGGCGTCTCCGCTCGGGTCGCTCTGGCGAACATGTGTCGTAGTACGTTCAAGAGTGTATTGGGTTCCAGGTAGTTGGGCGGCGGGCGCATGTGTACGGTTGTCGCATCGGGGCGTCGGACGGTACCTGGTGCATCGGCGAGCGCGGGCCGGGCTTGCGCGAAACTTTCGACGTTGAAGATGACATCGGGGGGCATACGTCGGATCGAGCGGATGCCGAAGGTTCTTGCATGGACGCGGAGCTCGGCGAGGTGTAGGAGTCGGTGCAGGTCGGGCGGGATCGGGCCGAAGGCATCGCTGAGGTCCGCTTCGAGCTGGTCGAGATCGGCGACGGTGCCGCAGGTCGCGAGGCGGCGGTAGACATCGAGCCGCGCGTGCTCGGACGCAACGTAGTGGGGCGGGATCGTGGCGGCAAGGTCCAGGTCGATGAGGACGGGCGGGGGCGTCGGGTCTGGTTCGTTCTTGAGTCGGCGGACGGTCTGGTCGAGGAGTCGGCAGTACATGTCGTAGCCGACGGCGCCGATGTGACCGCTCTGCTGGGCGCCGAGGAGGTTGCCCGCGCCTCTGATTTCCAGGTCGCGCATGGCGATGCGGAACCCCGCGCCGAGTTCGCTGAACTCTTCGATGGCCTTGAGGCGTCGCGCGGCGGTCGCGGTGGGTGGGCGGCCCGGCGCGAGGAGGAGGTAGCAGTAGGCCCGGTGGCTCGATCGGCCGACGCGTCCGCGCAACTGGTGGAGGTCTGCGAGTCCGAATCGGTCGGCGCGGTTGATGAAGATGGTGTTGACGGTGGGGATGTCGATGCCGCTCTCGATGATGGTTGTGGCGACGAGTACGTCGGCGTTTCGCCGGACGAACGTGTCCATGACTTTTTCGAGCTGGTGCGCCTTCATCTGTCCATGCCCATAGACGACGCGTGCCTCGGGTACGATGGCCCGGACGGTGTCGGCCATGGCGGCGATGGATTGGACGAAGTTGTGGACGAAGTAGACCTGACCGTCTCGATTCATCTCGCGGATGATAGCGTCTCGTATGAGTCGGCGGTCGAAGGGTCCGACGTGCGTGGCGATGCTTCGTCGATCGACGGGTGGGGTTTGCAGGGCGCTGATGTCGCGTAGGCCCATGAGGGCCATGTGGAGCGTTCTGGGGATGGGTGTCGCGGTGAGCGTGAGCACGTCGACGGTTTCGCGCATGGCCTTGAGGCGTTCCTTGTGCTCGACGCCGAAGCGCTGCTCTTCGTCGATGATGACGAGGCCGAGGTCGGCGAACGCGATGTCGCGGCTGAGCAGGCGGTGGGTTCCGATGACGATGTCGACCTGGCCTTTCTTGATGCGCTGGACGATGCGCTTCTGTTCGGACGGTGCGCGGAATCTGGAGAGGCAGGCGATGTTGAAGGGGTAGTCGGCCATGCGGTCGCGGAACGTGGCGTAGTGTTGTTCGGCGAGCACGGTGGTGGGGACGAGCAGGGCCGCCTGCCGGCCGTATTCGACGATTTTGAACGCCGCGCGCATCGCGAGTTCGGTTTTTCCGTATCCGACGTCGCCGCAGAGTAGCCTGTCCATGGGCCTGGGGCGCATGAGGTCGTCGCGGATTTCGGCGGCGACGGTGAGCTGGTCTTGGGTTTCCTCGAACGGGAAGGCGGCTTCGAACTCTCGCTGCCATGACGTGTCACTCGGGTACGCGGTGCCGGTTGCGGCCTGGCGTGCGGCCTGCACGTGGAGCAAGGATTCGGCGAGATCGGCGACGGCGTCGGCGACCTGCTGCTTGGTCTTGTTCCAGCGTGTGCCGCCGAGCGTGGAGAGGCCGGGCTTTTTGCCGCCGGCTCCGATGTACTTCTGTACGAGGTCGATGCGGGAGCACGGCACGTGCAGCATGGCGCGGTCGGCGAATTCGAGGCTGAGGAACTCTTCCTCGTGGCCGTCGCCGCCCTTGCGCATTTTGTGCAGGCCGCGGTATGTCGCGATGCCGTGGATGACGTGCACGACGCGTTCGCCGGTCTTGAGGTGCGTCCAGGATTCGAGTGGTGTGGCGGCGTGGATGCGTCGGATGCGTCGGCGCTGGCGGTGTCTGTGGAAGAGTTCGTGGTGGGGCACGACGATGGTTCGTGTGGCGGTCCACTCAAAGCCGGTGTGCATGACGCCGAGGCGGATGTTGACGCGACCTGGGGCGTCGGGCGCGTGCTCCGTGAGCATTTCGGTAAGGCGGCTTCGCTCGCCTTCGTTGTCGCAAACGACGTAGACCTCGTGGTCGCGGGCGGCGCGGCCGAGCTCGGCGACGGCGTCGGCGGCATCGCCGTCGAAGCGCGCGACGGACGTGACGTCGAGATGGAGGTGGGTCTCGGTGGTTGTGGCGGCGGCACCGAAGCGTGAGAGGTGGAGCTGCGTGAACGGTTGGCAGCGTGCGAGCACGTTGGCGACCGGGATGAGACGATCGGTATCGTCGAGGCGGTGGTGGAATGTCCGGCCGGCGTCGTGGATCTCCGCCGGCGCGTCGAGCACGATGAGCGTGTCGGCTGGGAGATAGGTTAGCAGATCGGTGGTCTGGGCGGCGTGCGGTGCCGCTGTGTCGTCGGTCGATTGTGTCGGGTGGTCCGGCGGCAGGGCGGTGATGGTGATGGACGTGAGGCGCTGCTGCGAGCGTTGCGTGCCGACGTCGAAGCGCCGGATGGATTCGACCGCGTCGCCGAAGAACTGGATGCGGCACGGCGCGGCGTCACCCGGGGCGAAGACGTCGACGATGTCGCCGCGCATCGCGACATCACCCGGGGACTCGACGAGCGGGAGCCGCTCAAACCCGCGGTCGACGAGCCAGGTGACGACGCCGTCGGCGCCGAGCGGCGGCGGCGCGCCCGGCGCTGGGCCATGGTGGTGTTTCGCGGTTCGCGTGTGGATGTCGGGGTCGGCGGGGGCGTGGCCGACGGCGATGTGCAGCGTGTGTCGGTCGAGCGTGTCGGGCGTCGGCACGGGCTGCATGAGGGCATGGATCGGCGCCACGATGACGCGGGTGGGGGCGGAACGTCGGGCGGCGCCCGGTGCGTGCGGCGGCGTGTTTGGTGTGGGTGTGGTACCGGTGCTCGGAGGCGCGGGGATGGTGTCGGTTGTGTTAGGGGAGGCGTCGGCGTGTTCCGGCGAGGCGGCGTGGCGCGGGGTTTGTTCGTGGATCGTACGCAGCGACGCGCAGCGCCGGAGCCGCTCGGCGTGGATCTCGCCGCTGGCCGCGCCTTCGCCGGGTAGTGTTTCCCAGGCGGGGAAGAGCTGACATGTGCGCTGCAGAAAGAGTTCGAGATCGTCGCGGGCGCGGTCGGCGTCTTCCAAGTGGGGTGTGACGTAGAGGCAGACGGTCGGCGTGGGTGTCGTTGGTGGCGGGTCACCGGTGGGCCGGCGCGGGGCGTTGGGTGGCGGGTTGATCGTGGTGTCGTGGGACGGGTCGGTCGGCGCGGTGAGGGTAAGCGCGGCGATCATGGGCGCAGCGGATCCCCACAGGCCTGAGACATGCACGGGCCCGCGCGGGTCCGCAAGCCGGCGCCTCAGCCGCGCGACACGAACGTCCTTGGCGATCGATGGTATGACCATCGCTGGATGACGATGATAGGGTGGTGGGCGGGAGTTTCAATCGCGGCGCCCGACAAGTTCGCACAAGTATTGACACAGGGGTGGTGGTGATGTACCGAACCGACCGCTATGGTAGCTTGGTAGCAGGTCATGCATGTGATGTGCGACCGTGTGGCAAGGGTCTGCGGGCCACATCGCACGACATATCGGCGGCCGGGGCGTGCAGGCGTGTCGGCCGGACTCGTGCATCGTTGCAGCCGGCCGATCGTGGCCGTCGGCGGTCGCGTTTGAGACAGCAGCACAACCCGGGGGGCGATGGAGGAACACGTTGATGTTCAGGCTTGGTACGTACTCGATGGCGCTCGTGACGTTGGGCTTGGCTCAGTGGGACGTGCACGGCGTTGTGTTGGGGCAGGCGCCGGGCGCCACGACGACCGACGGGGCGGTTGCGGCGTCGGTGGTCGTCGGCACGTCGGCGTCGGCGCCGGTGGGTGGACCGGCCAAGCTTCCCGCGGCGTTTACGCTCGGTCGGTACGTTCCGGCGGACATGTGGTTGTACATGCACTTCGTGGACAACGACGAGTGTGCGTGGCTCGACGCGGAATGGGACGAGGTGTTCGATGCGTTCAAGGCCAGCGGGATCGGCGAGGACATCCTGGGGTTCATCGTGTCGAAGCTGCCGGCGGACCGGCGTGCGAGCGCGCAGGCGACGATCGATACGGTACAGCAGTTGATCGGGGAAGTTGGTTGGGGCGATCTGTTCGGGCTCGAGTTCGTGTTCGCGGAGCGGATCGGTCCGCCGTTTCCGGACTATGTCGTGTTGGGTCGTGGTCCGAAGGGGTCTGGTGCGCGGAACGCGGCGGCGCTGGCGGCGCTGCTTGAGCGCGCAGCGTCGCTGAGCGAGGCGATGTCCACATCGCGCGAGACGATCCGCGGTGCCGACGTGTTGCGGTTCGTTTGGCGCTTGCGCAAGGGCGACGGGGCGGGCCCGGCGTTTCTTGTGACCCTGGTGCGGAAGGACGATGTCGTCGGGGTGGTCGTGGGGATGGCGGGGGGGCGCGACACGACCCGGGAGATCCTTGGGTTGATGGCGGGCGTGGGCCGCGGCGGCGCGATCGTGGACCTGCCGAAGTTCCGGCAGGCGTTGTCGCAGGTACCGACAGCAGAAGACGGCGTGCTGTTCTTTGACTACCGGAGCTTGCTCGCGGGCGTCGCGTCCATGGTGCATGTCGAGGCTCAGCGACACGGTCCATCGGAGGGGGACACGCCGTGGGAGAAGGTGTTGCAGGGGACGATCGACCTGTGGGACGTCGCGGAGTATGGGATCGTTACGATCGAGACGCAGGGCCGACGGCAACTGACACACACGGTGAACCGCTTGCAGCCGGGCAAGGTCGGCGTGCCGATGGCGCGGGTGTTCATCGACCGCAAGCCGTTCGAGCGGTTCGATGAGTACATCCCTGTCGACGCGCTGGGGTTCAGCATTGACGGTTTCATCGACCTGGAGTTGCTGTACCACACGATTCGAGACTTCGTCGAGACGGACGTACCTGGCGGGGCGGATGTACTCGGGCGGATCGACGGCTGGCTCGCCGGCGCCGGGTTCAACCCGGATGAGGATCTGTTCAGTTGGTGGAGTGGCGAGATGATCTCGGTGTCGCTGCCGGCGGAGATGGTGTCGCCGATGGGCGGTAGCGATTCGGTGCTGATGGTGCGCGTGAAGGATCGGGCGCTGGCGGCCAAGAAGCTGGCGGCGGCGTTGGACTGGGTCCAGGGGAAGATGCGGCACATGGGTCCGCTCATGGTGCAGCGGTCGACGATCGGGGATGGCGCGTTCTTCGAGGTGACGCATCCGATGCTCGCGATGCTGATGCGTCCGGTGGTAGGCGTGTCGGGCGACTGGCTCATCGTTGGTTCGTCGGGGGACGCGGTGCGGAAGTGCCTGGCGGTTGCGGCCGGCGAGGCGCCGTCGATCCGGCAGAACAAGCGGTTCAGCGCGGAGGGGCTGATTCCGGAGGGTCCGGTGATGTCGGCGTCGTACACCGATACGTCGAACCTCGGGAATGAACTCGCGAGCGTCGTGGCAGGCATCGGTTGGGGTGGGAACATGGTGATGGGCTTCGCGGCGGCGGGCGCCGCCGGCGACCCGCAAGCGCAAGCGGGGATGGCCGACGTGCAGAAGATCTTCTCGATCGTCGGGAAGCTCGGACCGGTGTTGCAGCAGCTCGACTTCTTCAGCTCGGAGGCGAAGGTCACGACGCGGAACGGCCCGACGGTGCGCACGGAAGAGGTGATTACCTACAAGCCACCAAAGCCATCGAAGGCGACGGCGCAGCGCTGACGCGCGGGCTGCGAGCGCGTGCGTGGCCAAGGCGCTGTTGCACGCAAGCACCGTGACGTGCGCGTGCTGTCCAACTGCACATACGAGCGCTGCGCCAAGTGGTCCGCACGCGGCGCGTGCCGGAACCAACGTACGAGCGTAGCGGGACCCGCTTCCATCCGCGTGCCCCGAAAGCGGCGGTGACGTGAACGCGCCGAGCAGACGCATGCCGCTTGACACGCATGACCATGAGACGATTGCGCTCGTAAGCTGCGTCAAGAAGAAGCGGCGCGGTCCGTGCGCCGCGGGGGATCTCTATGTGTCGCCTCTTTTTTGTTTCATGCGCAGTTATGCGGAGCGACACGCGGACAGGTGGTTCATCCTTTCCGCAAAGTACGGCCTGCTCGAGCCGGATGCGCGGGTGACGCATTACGAGCAGACGCTCAACGACATGCCGAGCCGGGCGCGGCGGGCGTGGGCCGAGCGCGTGCTCGCCGACATGCGTGCGGCGGGCCTGTTACACGCCGGCGCGGCGTTCGTGTGGCTCGCGGGTCAGGCGTATCAGAGGCACCTCTCTGTGTTGTTGGCCGGGTTTCCGCAAACCGATCCGCTGGCGGGGATGCGGTTCGGAGAGCGCCTCGCGTGGTTGAAAAAGCACAACGTGCAGGCACGGTAGTGATTCCGGCGTTCGGGTGGATGTGAACGCGATGGTCGTGTCGACGGTCGGGTCGATGTGAGCGCGATGCCCGTGTCGACGAGGGATGCCGCATGGGCAGCGTGTGTTGCGCGGGTCGTGCTCATCGATCATGCGGTGACACGCGGCGCAAGACGGTACGGACTGAACCGGGGTTACGACGCGAGGTCGGTCCAGGTTGTTTTCGCGTATGCGCTGAGCGGCACGAGGGCGAGCAGGAGCACGAGGGCCGCGGCGGGCAGAACGGCCACGGGGAGCAGCAGCGACAGCGCATAATGCGCACCGCCCAGCGCCGCGGGGATGCCCATGAGCAGCATGGACTTGATCATCCGGCCGGAGCCTTCGGTCATGCTGAACGGTTCGGAGAACGGGAAACACCGTCCAAACAGCAGCGCATCGAGCGCGCAGACCAGGAGTGTGGCACAGAGCGCCAAGACGACGTCGGCAACGGCGGAGACGCCCCAGAGGCACAGGATGGGCAGCGATACGACGGCGAAGATCGGCACGACGTAGCGGGTGATGACGGCCTTGAGGGCGCCCATGAGTGCAAGCCCCGGTCGTTCGAGCGGCAGCGCGCGGTAGGTCCACGCGGCGTCGTGGCTCGCGCTGTAGCGCTGTTGGATGATCGCCATGGGCACCATCGCCGCGGCGAAATAAAGAAAGTACAAGTGTTTGCTCGTGTCCGGGAGCGTCGCCAGGGCTTGCTTGAGGCCTTGGTCGTCAGAGAAGATCATCACGAAGCCGAACACGAACAGGAACGCGACGGTGGGGTAGGTCCGCAGCTTGTACTGCCGGTCGCGCGAGCCGAGCGCCCAGACGAGCTCGAATGTCGCGTGTTCGGCGGGCGCGCGGCACACGATGCGCGACACGGCGCGCCGGATCCGGCCCTTCCGCGCGTACGGGGTGTCGTGGGTTCCGGGGGTCGGTGACGCGTCGAGCCTGGCGAGCGCCGTGCCGAATTCGGGTGCGAGGACGAGCGCGACGAGCAGCACACCCGCGGCGGGCACGAGCACCGCGAGCGCGGTGAGCACGAGCTGGACCGGGCCGACGTGGCCGGTGAGCATGTCGATCGGCGCCGCCATCCATGCCGGCGGCGCCAAGTAGATCCACCACTGATCGTCGATCGTGAGTGTCTTGAGCCGGCTTATGTCCATAAGCCTGGGGAGGAGTTGATACCCCCCGAACACGAGCACGGTCATGCCGATCTGACAATACAGGATGATGTCGCGCAGCTTTTCGGTGTTCGTGAGCCGCATGGCCACGAGGTAAAACACGTGCGCGACAAACACGACGAGCAGCACCGAGCAGCCGAGCGTGGCGAGGAACACGAGTGGGAAGAGGTAGTGGTATTTGAGGGTGCCGATGATGAACGTGCATGCACAGAGACTCACGACGAGGAGTGTCACGTAGATGACGATGTGCGCGATGCGGGCCGCGAGGATCGTGCGACCCGTGACGGGTCGTGGTTGGAGGATGGCGTTGTCGGTGGTGTCGAGCAGGACGGAGCTGAAATCGGCGATGAGCGACATGGCGATCATCGTCATCACCATCGCGTGCACGATGGTCATGGCGACGAGCGGCGAACCCGTCCGCAACAGGAGCAACCCGACGAACGTGCCCATGAGCCCGTAGACCAATAGGGTGGTCGTCAGCGCGTTGCGCGGCCGGCCCTGCATGCGCGTCCCCATGGTGCTAAGCGGCCTGCGCGTGTCCATCGTGAGCTTGGCTTCGAGGATCGCGCGACACTGCGTATGATCGACACCGAGCATGCGCATCGGCGCACGCAGCACATCCAACATGCGAAGCAGAACGGCGACCATAACGTCGTATCCATCGCGGCGGCAGCGGCGTGACGCCGGTGCGGCGCGCTCGTGCTCACCGTTGGGTTGCTGGTATGACCCACACGCCTGCTGCGGCGGGCGCCTCGCAACGCGCGGCCCCTACGGCTGAAGCCATGGGGCACCCAACCAGCACGATGACGCGTGGCGCCACACCAGACGCAACCACGACACCGAAGAGGTGGCAGCGAACCGACGCGGCCCAACGTAACCGAAACACACGGACGCACCAAGCGGCGATGATCGCCGCGGTGTGTGACGCTTGCGGTGGGTGGTCCATGCGGTTCCGGACATGGGGGATGCGGACCGCGGAACTACGGGCGGCGGCCGGCGCGTGGTAGCGTGATCGGCTGACGATCATCGGCTCCGCGACCTCCAGCAGGAGGTGGGCCACCCGGTCGGGGTTGGGATGGAACGCGGTCGGTGGTTTCCCTACCGATCGAGTGTGATGTGTCGGAGGCGGCGGATGCCCATGGGGTGTACGACGTAGCCGCCGACACGGGTGCGCGTGGCGACGACCTGCGGGCAGTACACGAGCGGCACGAGCGGGCAATCGCGATGGACGATGTCCTGTGCATCGCGATAGAGCGTCTCGCGCTCGGTGCGATCGAGCAGACGGCGGGCGCGGTCGATGAGGTCGGTGAACCGGGGATCGTCGTAGAAGCAGATGTTGTTGCTGCCGATCGTGTCGGCGCTGAGCAGGGCATAGAGGAAGTTGTCGGGGTCGCCGTTGTCGGTGGACCAGCCGTAGAGGGCCAGGTGCTGCTCGCCTCGTTTCGTGCGGTCGAGGTAGGTGCCCCATTCGAGCGGCCTGAGGACAACGTGAAAGCCGACGGCCGTCAGGTTGTCCTTGATGATCTGGGCGACGCGCTGGGGCAGCGGCATGTAGGGCCTGGGGTTGGTCATGGTCCAGAACTCAAGCGGTGTGCCCGGCGCGACGCCGGCGTCCCGGAGCAGGCGCCGCGCGTGGTCGGGGTCGTAGGCATAATCGTGGATGTCGTTGTTGTAGGACCAGATCGTCGGGGGCAGCGGGTTCGGACCCGTTTCGGCGACGCCGGCGTAGGCCTGTATGTTGATCCGCGACTTGTCGATCGCGTGGGCGATCGCGCGGCGGACGCGGACGTCGGTGAGCGGGGGCTTGTGCGTATTGATCGCGAGGAACCCGAGGTTCATACCGATTTGTGTCAGGACCTTGACACCCGGCGCGGCGCGGAGCGCGTCGACGTCGGCGAAATTGACGTTGTCCATGAAGTCGATCTCGCCCTTTTCGAGCCGTGCACGGCGGGCGGCGTTTTCCGGGATCGGCTGAAACACGATCCGGTCGAACGCGGGCTTGTCACGCCAGTAGCCGTCGAACCGCCGCACGACGATCTTCACGCGGGGCGTCCATTGCTCGATCATGAACGGGCCGGTGCCGGCGGGCGTGTTGCCGAAGTCGCGGCCGTGCTCGATGACGGCGCGCTTGCTGACGATCGACGCGGGAAACATCGCCAGGTTCGCCAGGCACACGGCGCTGGGATGGTTGAGCGTGACGGCGACACGGCGACCATCGACAACGCGCACGCCGTCGAAGTCTTCGTACAAGTACGCATACGGGCTGTTCTGGCCGAAGCGATACGCATTGTCGTCATTGAAGAGTCGGTCGAGCGTGAAGCGCACGTCCTCGGGCGTGAGCGGATCACCGTTGTGGAACACCACACCGTCGCGCAGCGTGAAGGTCCACGTGCGCTGATCTTCGCTGACGGTCCACGCGGTGGCCAAGCACGGCAGGACGTCGGTCGAGTCGGCGGCGAATTCCACGAGCGGCTCATAGAGGTTGTCGATCAGGAGCGTGGTCTCGCCCTCGTCGGCCATGAACGGATCGAGCGTGCGGCTGTCGTTGCCGCGACCGTAGATCAACGTCTGCGCACGGCCGGCGCGATGGGGTGATGTAGCATCGCCGTCGTTCGAGCGGCATGACGTGTCGGCGGCGGCTGTCGCCGTCACGAGACATAGCGTGAGCATGCGTTTCGCCCGGTCCGCGGTGTCAGGCCGAAGCGTGCGGCGCGGGGCGGCGCGGCTACGGAGCGTGCGGCGTCTGGGGCGCATCGTCATCTTGGGCGAACGGGTCGGACGACGGATCGTCGGTGTCGGCGGTCGGCGGACCGGCGAACGGATCATCGGGGGCGGTGTCGTCGGTTGGTTCCGCGTCGTCCACACGGTATGCATCCGGCGGCGTGTCACCGAGCGCATCGCCCGGATCGAGCGAGGGCGGTGGGCTCGGCGGTTCGAACTCAGGGCTGGGTGGCTCGAACGACCGGTCTTGCGGCTCGGGCGCGCCCGTTGCACCACCGCCTTGGGGGGAAGGCGTGGTCGGCGCCACGCCGCCGGTCAACGGCGGTGATCCGGGGCCCGCGGGGCGGTCGCCGGTCGAAGCGGGCGTCGGCGCAAGAGGTTGCGGTGCGGTGGGCGCTGGAGGGGCGCCCCCCGTGATGCCCATGGTACCAGGCGGACCGGCGGCCGGCGGGCCCATCGGGCGGATCGTGATCTTCGGTGGTCGCCGCGCGGACCACCAGAGCCATATGGTCATGAGTGCGAACGGAAAGATCGCAAACCCGTTCCACCACGCCCCGGTCATACCCCAGCGCTGCGGCAAGAAACCGATCTTCGAGCACAACCACGGTATGAGGTGGTGCGGCATGACGCCTTCCGTCTTCCACTCGGGCGGTACGACGCCGTCCGGCAGCACGCCCACGAGCTCCGGCTGCGGGGCGGGAAGCGGTTCGGCACCCGGTGGGGGTTCCTCGGACGGTGCGTCGAAGACCTTGACGTAGGGCGGTGACGGTTCCGAGAGGGGGTTGTGCCACTTCGGGTCGTTCCATCCCCATGACACCAACGCCGCCGCGCCCGCGATGGCCACGCCCATGAGCCCCATACCGGCGACGAGCCCGGAGGACGTGAGTATGCCGGGGTCGTCCTCCGCGTGTTCCCTGCGCTTGCGATCGACGAGCCAGCGAACGACGCCGCCGACCATGATCGGCATGGTGAGGTAGAGTGGTAGATAGAGTCCCACCGCAAACGGCAGCGCGGGCAGACCGAGCAGCTCGACCATGATGGCGGCCGCCCCGCCCATGATGATCAACACCCACGGCAGATCGCCGCCCAGGACACCGTCGACGAGAATCTTCATGATTCTGGCCTGGGGCGCCTCGAGGGGATTGCGATGGGCCTCGGTCGCCTCGAATCCGTAGGTGTTGCCCAACAGGAGGATCACGCCCGCAATCACGACGACGGCGGACAACACGCCGATCATCTCGCCGAATTGCTGCTTCCACGGCGTCGCGCGGACCAGGAACCCGGTTTTGAGGTCCTGCGAACAATCGCCCGCGATGCAGATCGCGATGCAGACGAGGGCGCCGACGGACAAGCACGTGACCTTGAGGGTCATCATGCCGGATTCGTCGACGGCGCCACCGTCGCGAAGGAAGACGAACTTGAACACGAGCGCCGTGCCCAAGAGCGACGCGATCGTCATGCCGGAGGCCGGGTTCGACGAGCTCCCGACAAGCCCGACCAGCCGCGACGAGACGGTGACGAAGAAGAACCCGAACACCAGGACGGCCACGGCCCCCCACGGGCCGACGTGGACCTGCGGTACGCGCCACATCGCGTAGCCCAATCCACCGGTGATGAGCACCAACAGGATAAACGGCAGGTCCCTGTCGGTGCGTTCGCCGCTGCCGGATTTTCTTCCGAACACGCCGGTGGTCACATGCCAGACCGACGTGACGATCGTGGGGAAACTCTTGAACAGCGAGAGCAGCCCGCCGATCGCGACCGCACCGGCGCCGATGTACCGGATGTACGCGCCGTGGATGTCCTTGGGCGTCATCGCACCGATCAACTTGTCCTGCTCCGGGAACACGGGCGTTTCGAGATGCTGCCCCACATACGCAATACCGGGGATGAGCACGAACCACGCGAGCGCGGCCCCGGCCATCATGTAGGCCGCGATCCGGATGCCGAGGATGTAGCCTACGCCCAACAGCGCCGGCTCTGCGCCCAACGCGCCCTGGGTCTTGATGCTTTGCGGGACGGGCGTAACGGCCTTGTCGGGCCAGAACCCGAGCCCGGTCAAGAGTTGGAACCCCGCGCCGACGATCGCGCCGCGTATGACGGCGATGGCGCCCGCGCCGCCGCGCTCACCGGATTCGAGCACCTTCGCGCACGCGACGCCCTCCGGGAACGGCAGGTTGTCGTGCTCCTTGACGATCAGGACGCGACGGAGTGGGACCATGAAACACACGCCGAGCAGCCCGCCGAGGGCGCCCCAGATCGTCATCTCGAGGATCGACGGGGCCCGACCGAGGATGAACAGCGCGGGGATCACGAAGATCATGCCGGCGGTGAGGCTCTCACCGGCGGAGCCGATCGTTTGGACCATGTTGCTTTCGAGGAGCGAGCCGCGTTTGAGCAGGACGCGCATCACGAGCAGCGACACGACCGCCGCGGGGATCGACGCGCTGATGGTCATGCCGACCTTAAGGCCGACGTACGCGTTCGCCGCGGCGAGCGCCGCGCCGATCACGATGCCGAGGATGATCGCCGCCGGTGAAAGTTCGCGCATGAACTTGTCGTCCCAACCCCGCCGCATT
>JBHHVO010000017.1:0-17920 GCA_046754365.1 Phycisphaerae bacterium
CGTAACGCGGAGCCCGCCGAGGACACCCTGTAGGACGATGGCACAGAGCAGGGCGGCGGCGAGGCGCTTGACGTGCGCTGCGGGCGCGGTGGCGAGCGCGAGTGCGACGGTGGCGATGGCCAACATGCCTACGGTCCAGCCGATGAGCCGATGCCCGTGTTCCCATCGTGTGTCGGTGGATTGCCACCAACCCTCGGGATTGACGAGCCGGCCGGCGGACGTCGGCCAGTCGGGGTAGGCCATGCCGGCGCCGTGGCTCGTGACGCCGGCGCCAACGAAGATCAATGGGAAGAGCAGGCACGCGGTGGCCAGGGCGACGCGGTGTAGCCAGGTTGGATGGGCGGATTCGCTCATGAAGGAGTGACTTCACGACGCATGCGACGTCCGGCCGCGGGACGGCACTCGGCGGCTTCGCGTCGGTACGCGGTGAGCGGGTTGTTGAACGACTTCGTCACGGGTCTTGAGCGTGCAGTTTCACGGGTTGGCGATCGGTCGGGCATACAGCCCGCGCGACACGCGCCCGGCTGGAACCCGGTCCCACACATGTGCGCACCGGTTGGAAACCGGTGCCACACATGCCCGGCGCCACACATATCCGGTGCCACACATATCCAGTGCCACACATATCCGGTAGGACATATGCCCGGTGCCACACATGTCCGGTGGCACATATAGCCGGTGGCACATATAGCCGTTTGCGTTCTTGAGCGTGGTGATGGGTTCGTCATTCCCGGTGGGCGGTTGGATCGGGTTCCATCATTTGCCTGCGTGCGAGTTTTCGGCCACGGTGGAACCATAACACACCGGTCCCCGTGACGCCGAGCAGGACACACGCGACGACGCCGACGAGCACCGAGACGCCGGCGAGCGCACCCTTGACCATTTTGGATTCCGGGTCGCCGAAGCAGACCGAACAAGCGACCGCGTGTTGCGCCGAGGCCATCGCGGCGAGTCCGCAGCCAAGGCGCCATCGCCATCTAGAGCCAAGACCCCGTCGCGATGTACAGCCAACGGCCCATCGCCATGTGGCGCCAAGGGCCCATGGCCATCTACCGGGTGTATGGAACATTAGAGATAACTCGCATGCTTGAGTTTGCGGAGGAACCACCGGCCGTAGAGCACCATCGCGCCGCCGAAGAGCAGCGCGCCGACGCCGATGGCCGTGTACACCGGGCCGCGCTCGGCCGCGCGGCGGAGCGCCCAGACGCCGAAGCCGGCGGCGAGCATGGTCGAGAGCGTGACGAACACGATATGAAACGCCTTCAGCGACACGGTGCACCACCTTGCTCGTGTACGTCGATGGATGTGTGTGTTGACTTGCGTCGCATCTGGCGGTCCGGGATTTTAGTGGTCGGTTGCGTGGTCGGTCGCGGGCGTTTCGTGGTATGTCAATTGCGTCCAGGTGCCCGCGTGGGTCTGGACCGGGTGGTCGTTGGTTACGAGCACCGGCAGCGCCATGAGCGCGATGAAGAACACACCGCAGAGCGCGAGCGAATACCAGATGGTCTTGGATCGTTCCCATTTCAGGTGCATGAAGATCGCGGCGACGAGGGACGCCTTGGTCGCGGCGATGAGCAGGGCGATCGCAATGCCGGCGCCGGTGGCCGTCGGCAGGCGCGACGCCGCGACGGTGAGGATGGTAAAGCCGGCGAGCGCGCCGAAGACGTACATGTACGCCTTTACGTGTTTCGTTACGTCCGCGTGGTCATGAGCCATGTGGTGCCTCTTACAAAAGGTAGAGAACGGGGAACAGGAAAATCCATACGAGATCCACGAAGTGCCAGTATAACCCGGTGCACTCGATCCTGTTCGTGAAATATTCCGGATCGCGGCGCCAGAGCGCGGCGCCGGGGCCGATAAGGTAGAGCATGACGATGATGCCGCCGACGATATGCAGGCCGTGGAGGCCGGTGAGTGTGAAGTAAATCGCGTAGAAGTTGCTCGTTGACGGGAGGTGTCCGTGTTGCCACTTGGGTATGTACTCGCCGAAGAGCTTGACGATGAGAAACACGAGCGCCAGTCCGATCGTTGCGATGAGGAACCCCCGCCCCCTGGCGAAGTTGCCCATTTTGAAGGAGGCCCACGCCATGACCATCGTGACGCTGGAGACGATGAGGAC
Source organism: Phycisphaerae bacterium (assembly GCA_046754365.1). Taxonomy (GTDB): domain Bacteria; phylum Planctomycetota; class Phycisphaerae; order UBA1845; family UBA1845; genus JBHHVO01. The sequence continues at coordinate 2,120 of JBHHVO010000017.1, forward strand.
GAGCGTGTTGAACCCGCCGATGATCCAGCTCAGGCCGGCCTGTTCCCCCGTGGGCCACGCGGCCGGTCCGGCGTCCGGCGCGCCGACGCGCAGGAGCACATAGCTTGAAAAGAGCGCGCCGAAGAGCATGACCTCGGACGCGAGAAAGAGCCAGATACCGAGCTTGCCGCTGTAGACGCCGGTGACGGGGTGCGGTTTGACGGTGTAGGGTAGAACGTCGGCGGACACTAGATATATCTCCTAGGCGGTCACGTGCTGGGGGTAGAAGTCCGTATCCTTGGGCGCGCCCGGGACACTGTATTCATACGGCCCGCGATACACGGCGGGGACCGTTGCGAAGTTTCCGTGGGGCGGCGGGGATGGCGCGACCCATTCCAGGGTGGTCGCGTCCCAGGGGTTGTCGGAGACCTTTTTGCCGGCGCGCATGCTCATGAAGAAGTTGATGATGAACGGGATTTGCGCGATCGCGAGCATCCAGGCGCCCCAGGACGACATTGTGGTGAGGCCCTGTACGGCCTCGCCGTGCGCGTAGCCGGTTTGATCGAAGAGCCTTCGCGACACGCCGGCGAGTCCGATCCAGAACATGGGGCCGAACACCATGTTCATGAAGAGGAACGAGAGCCAGAAGTGCATTTTTCCGAGCGCGTCGTTCATCTTGCGGCCGGTGATTTTCGGGAACCAGTGATAGATGCCGGCGAAGATGGCGAAGATGGTTCCTGGCGCGACGACGTAGTGAAAGTGGCCGATGACATAGTAGGTGTCGTGGAGGTGGATGTCGGACGCGGGGAGTCCGAGGGGGAGGCCTGTGAGGCCGCCGATGGCGAACATGGGCATCCAGGCGAGTGCGAAGAGCATGGGTACGGTGAACCGGATCGACGCGTTGAAGAGGCTGATGACAAGGGCCGTGAGGATGATGACGGACGGCACGGAGATGATCATGGTGGTCGTGGCGAAGAACGCGCTGAGGGTGGTACCCATGCCGGTGATGAACATGTGGTGGGCCCAGACGATAAACGACATGAAGCCGAGGAAGATGAGGGCGTAGACCATGGTGCGGTAGCCCCATAGGGGCTTGCGGGTGTTGTTCGCGACGATCTCGGCGACGATGCCCATGCCGGGGAGGATGAGTACGTAGACCTCGGGGTGCGCGAGGAACCAGAAGAGGTGCTGCCAGAGGAGCGGGCTGCCGCCGCCCGTGTAGGCCTGGGCCTCGCCGCTGACGACGAGCCCCTCGGGCAAGAAGAAGCTCGTGCCGGCGAGCCGGTCCATGAGCTGGAGGATGCCCGCGGCCTCGAGCGGCGGGAACGCAAGCAGGAGCAGGAATGAGGTTACGAGCTGCGCCCACACGAAAAACGGCATGCGGAACAATGTCATGCCGTCGGCGCGCAACTGGGCGATCGTGACAATGAAGTTGACGGAGCCCAGGAGCGACGACGTAATGAGACACACCATGCCGACAAGCCACCACGTCTGGCCCGTGGTGGCGATGTCGGCGAGGGGCGGATAGGACGTCCATCCGGAATTCGCGGCGCCGCCGGGGACGAAGAAGCTCGCGAGCATGATGATGCCGCCGGCCACGTAGACCCAGTAGCTCGCCATATTGAGCTTGGGGAAGGCCATGTCCGGCGCGCCGATCTGGAGCGGGACGAAGTAGTTGCCGAACGCGCCGACGACGATCGGGACGACGCCGAGGAACACCATGATGGTTCCGTGCATCGCGCCGAGCGAGTTGTACATCTCCGGCGTGAGCGCTGCGCCGATGAGTGGCAGTTCGGTGTTGGGGTAGGCCAGTTGCCACCGCATGACGAGCATGAGGCAGAACCCGAAAAACAGGAACAGCAGGGCCGTGATGCCGTACTGGATCCCGATGACCTTGTGGTCGGTCGAGAAGACGTACGCGCGCCAGAACGGCAGGTGGTGTTGGTGGTCGTCAGCCGTCATGAATTATGGTTCTCACATACTCGATTGTTTCAGTCGTCGAGCTCGTCCTCATCGAATTCCTCGGTAGCCGCCGCGGCGCGTTCCGCGAGCCACGCATCGTACGCCGCCTGGCTCTGCACGACCATGTAGGCCTTCATCGAGTAATGGTTGTTGCCGCAGAGCTGCGCACAGGCGACCTCGTATGTGCCTTCCGTGCCCGGCCGCGCCTCGAACCAGACCGGGATACGCATGCCGGGTATGGCGTCCTGTTTCACGCGCATGACCGGGATGAAGAAGCTGTGGATTACGTCTTTGGAGCTAATCTCACAGATCACGGGTCGGCCGACCGGAATATGAAGTTCCAACGTCTGCAAGTCGTCCGCGCCGCCTTCGCTGTCGGCCACGATGCCGACGGGGTTGAGGGCCGGGTCGATCTCGTCCGGGGACGTTTTTCCGAATACGCCGTCGACTCCGGGATAGTGGAAGTTCCACTGGAACTGCTCGGCGATGACGCGGATATGGATCGGGTTGTCGCCGGGGGGAGGGATTTCGTTTCGCACGCTCGCCCAAATGGGCACCGAGAAACCCAACAGCAGCACGGCCTCGAACGCGGCGACGAGCACCTCCGCGTATTTCGCGGGTTTGGCCTTGATCGGATTGCTCGACGCGGCTTGGCCCGGGCGCTGCCGGAACCGTGCGAGGCAGTAGACGAAGAAGATGCCCCATCCGACAAACAGGATGCCCATGAACCAGTGCAGCACGTCGATGAGTCCGTCGACACGGTGCCCGTCCCTGGAGATGTCGGGCGGCATGCCGGCGCCGTAGGTCCCGGTGACGTCCTTGTCGCCGATGTCGGGCGTCACCTGCCACGCGTGTGCCGACGCGACACACACGAGCAGCGCGGCCGCGACGGCGGCGAGTATGAGCGGGCGATACTTCGTCATGTTCATGGACCACATTCTCCAGGCAGGCGTCGGTTCCGCATCCGGTCGCCGCACCGTGTCAACCCACACGCGGGGGCGGCGCGGCCCCGGGCATAACACACGCCGGGCGCCGGCCTCCGCGGGCCGTGCGTTTCCCAGGCGGCGTGGGGCGGCGCGAGAACCGGTCGGGCTATTTCTTCGCGTCCGGTTCGTAGGTGAAATCGATTTCCTTGGTTTCGTCGACGGCAACGGTGACCTCTGTCGTCTGCGCGCCGAACTTCTCGTGCCACGACTCAATGACGTAGGTTCCGGGTGGGAGGCCGTTGAGCTCGAAGGTCCCATCCTTGCCGGTTACGTCGAAGAACGGATGCGTGAACACACCGATGTAGCAGCCCATCCACGGATGTACGTCGCATTTGACCTTGAAGACGCTCTCCTTGACGAGGGTGACGTCTTTGGTCATGCCCTTTTTGGGTTGGGTGAAGTTGTGCTGCTCGTTGATCTTGGCGAGGAAATGGATGTTGTGGTTGGTGTCATCGCCGTTCTCGACGCGGAGCGGCTGGCCTTCCATGACGCCCATGACGTGCGGCTTGTACTCGCAACCGAACTGCTTCAGGACGCATGGCTCGGTGGGTGGTGCGAACACCCGATCGCCGAGGCCCTGCCTTACGAAGACGAGCACGTTGCGGACGGTTACCGGGTCCGTCTTCTTGTTGAGGATGACATTGTAGCTGCCGATCTTGGCCTTGGATTTCTTGCAGTTCGGGTCCTTGCTCGTGTTGAGGAGGCGGCGCGGGTAGCGCTTTACGTCACCCTTGAACACGACCTTGCCCTTGATGACGGCGTTGTCGGACGCAGCCGCCGGGACCGCCAAGGTGCTCGCCAGGAACGCCGCGCCGAGCGCGACTGGTAGAAGTCTGTTGGGATACATGTTCGATTCTCCTTCCTCGAAGCCGAGGGATACGGGTTTGTAAGGGATCATCCAGCCGACCGCAAGCGATCTTTCGGCCTATGCGTACCCGGAGTATACGTGTCCGGACGACGTCCGTCCAGGGCATGTCATGTGGCCTGACCGCTAATCGTCGAAGTCCTCGTCGTCAAACGTCTCGTCGTCGTCGAACGTCTCGTCCGGTTCGACCGCTACGATCTTCAGGAGCGGCGCGCGGGTGCCCTTCGCGCCGGCATCGTACAGGAAGTCCACGAGCAGATCGATGTGATCCGCCGAGGTGCCGGGGTACTGCTCATCGCCGAGGAACGGGCTGACGCCGTCGGGGAAGTTCTGCGGCATCCTGGTGCCCGGCTGGATCCACGCCGGGTTGAGCATCCAGTTGAACACCCAGGTCCGCCGGAGGCGGCGGTGCGTGAGGCGCAGGTTCGGCGCGCTGGGCGCGCGAAGGACGATGCGCTCGGTGTCGCCGGTGGGGCTGGGTCCCTCGAAGACGGCGAGGGTGTCGACGTCGCCGGTTTCGTTGTAGACGTTGTCGGCGCTGATGAGCGTGTGCCCGTCGACGACGGACCCGATGGCGTGGGGCACGCCGTTGAGCACCGCGCGGGCCGCATCGCCGGTGCCGCGGACGGCATCGAGGCGGTAGACCTGGACGAACTCATCCGTGTTGTGCGCCGGCGGCGGGAGCATGTCGCCGAGCACATGACAGTTGAGGCAACGCATGTCGTTGAAGAACGCCCGCCCGGTTTCGAATCGCGTGTCGGCCGACAACGGGCGTGGCGGTTCGACGAACGGATATTGGACATCGTAGAGGCGCTGCATGAAGCGTACGCGTGTGAGGAGTTTCTCGTGGGCGGTTCGAACCCGGTCGGGGCGGGCGATGAGTGGGTCGAGTTCGGCGCCGCGGACGAGCCGCCGCCAAGTGCCCCATCGGCGCAGCTCCTTGACGACGGGTTCGAGCGACGGCTCCTGGAACCAGGCTCGGCGTGCGTCGTCGGCGGCGTCGGGCGCCAGATCGCCGCGTTTCCGCCGGGCGTCGACGTCGCCGAGGTATTCATCGACCGGTGCGAGGTGCTCTGCGAGTCGCTCGGAGTCGCGCCGGCTCAGCGCGGCGAAGTATTCGACGAGGCTCGTGGCCTGTTCGCCGGTGATGTTGAAGCTGGGCATGCGGACGGTGAGCCAGGGTCTGAGCGGCTCGACGTCTTGCAGGAAGCGATGGAACCAGTGGTGCTGGAGCTTGGCGCCCTCGCCCCACAATGACGGGGGCGCGTTGACGGCGTCGAACTCGATGCGTCCGCGCTGGTCGCGCCGGAAGTACTGTTGGATCGTGGGGGCGTTGTCCTCGATTTCGTGGCAGCCGACGCAGTTGAGCGCGCGGGTGAGGTTGCGTCCCTTGGCGATGGGCCCGGTCGTGAGCGCGCCGTAGTCGACGCTGATGTCGGCGTCCACGCGCGGCGGCACGCGCGACAAGAGGAAGGTGGTGAGGGCCTCGGCCTCCTCTTCGGTAAAGTAGAAGTTCGGCATCTTGAGCTTGTCGTACGGTGCCTTGATCTTCTCGCGGTCCCAGATGCGCGGGTTGAGGAGCTTGTGCTTGGCGAACGCACTGTGGCGGTGGACGATTTGTTCCTTGGGGTTGCCGACGCGCGACCGGGCGACGAGATCGGCCGCATCTTCCGGAAGGAGATGACCGAAGACGCCTTGATGCGCCTCGCGCGTGTCATCAAACGCGCTGTCGAAGAACGCGAAGTCCAACTGGCTGATGGGTTTCTCGGCCCATTTGCTCAGGTCGGTGCCCGGCGGCGTGGCGGTTTCGAAACCGGGGATCAGGTGGCACGCGTAGCACCCATAGTGCGTGATCATCTTGCTGCCGAAGAACATGAGGCGCTTGTCGTGGATGTCCATGGAGGAGATGAGCCCGCGTGCCTGCTGTGGGCCGAGCGAATCCTCGAGCAGCGCCACGAGCATGTCGGTAAGTTCGCCCCCGTCGTCGTCGAGGATCGCGCGGCTGCGCCGATGCGACCGTTGCGCCGCGAGCAGGCCGAACGCGCGGTCGTCGAGTTCGCGCCGGTGCGCGTCGTCCATCGGGAACACCCCCTTGATGAAGCGGTCGTTTCGGAGGGTCAGGAGGTAGGCGGCGATGTCGGCGGCCTCCCGCGGTGAGAGGCGGAGGCTCGGCATGCGTGTATCGGGCGCGTAGTGTTTGGGTTCGATGAGCCAGGAGTAGAGCCAGGTGAAGTCTACCTTGGACGCCATGGCGGAAAGGTCCGGCGCGAAGCGTGAGAATGTCGGTGGGTTGTAGGCGTTGTCGGGGTTGAATCGCCGTCGATCGGGATCGAAGAAGGTCTCCTGGAACGGGACGAAGTGATCCATGGCGTAGCGGACGCGCTCTTCGTAGGTCATACCGCGGTAGCGGTGTCGGGCGGTTTCCTCGTCGAGACCGAGGCGGTGCACCAGGTCTTGGGCGATCCACTGCTCGCCGAATTCGTCGATGTTGGCATGGCACGCGAGGCAACCGACGCTGCGGAAGAGCGCCCGCCCGCGCGCTGCGTCACCGGTGACCCCCTCGGGCGGGCGGTGCGGCGACCACGGCTTGGACACGGCGAAAAGGTATTTCGTGATCGCGGCGACCTCGGTCTGCGTTCGGATGACCGGGTGCGGATCGAGCGAGTTGGCGCTTTGGTCCCGGTTGTTCTCCTGGAGGAAGAAGTGGGGCATCCGCGTGGACGGGCGGAACCGTTGCGGATAGTAGACCCATTGCTGGACGAAGTCGGGCGTGAGCTTGGCCGCAATGTGGGTGAGCGGCGGTCCGACGCGGCGCGCGCCGGCGAGCGCGTCGACGTTGTGGCAGTTGATGCATCCGACCGTCTCGAAGAGGTACCGCCCGAGGTTGAGCCGTTTTCCCTGCTTCTTTCCCTTGAAGTCGGCGATGTCGGAGATGTGCGTATGGCACTTGGCGCACCCGGCTTCGGTGAGGCGTGGGGGGTGCATCGGCCGGTCCCAGTAGTGTTCGATCGTCTCGAACGTCACGTTCGGCAGGCCGAGCAGCGTGATGTAGTACTTGTCCTTCCAATCTTCCTCGACCTCATGCGTCGTGGGCGTATGGGCCGCTTGGACGAAGTCCGTCTCTTGGGGGTTGCCCTCGTGGCAGACGGTGCAACCCATGCGCGCCATGGGATGCGGTGAATTCACCGAGACGAACAGGTCGAGATCGGGGTGGGCGAGAAGCGGGTGCTCGAGCTTAATGGTCTTGCGGTTCGTTTGCTTCAGGTACGTGTTGACCAGCGTGAGCAGCTCGTCGAAGTACGCATCCCGCTGGGTGCGGGTGAGTTGATCCCAATGGTCCGTGACGTGTCCGGGCGCCAGGGCCGCGCCGTCGTGTCCGTCGAGCTCGGGCGGCGGCGGTGGATCGATGCCATCGAGGCCTGCACGGATGAGCGCCTCGTTGATGGCCGGGAGCGCCCCTTCGAGCTTCCGCGCGAGACGCGGCCTGGAAAACGCGGGGTCGGCGATCGCGACATGGCAGGTCGTGCAGCGGTCGGTTGTGTAGCTCTCGAGGTAGTTCAACCGGGAGCGGACATGCGGGAGGACGAGTTGGTTGACCTGCTGGCGGCCCGGCGTGTTCTTGGGCGACGCGAAGTCGAGCATGGGTGCGTTGATGACGGCCGTCACGACGGGTAGGCCGCCGAGGATGCCGTCGTCGGTGAGTACGCCGCGATACATCCGATCCCGCTTGAGGGCGGCGGCCATGTCCGCCTTGAGGTCGGCGAGGGCCTTCTCGGCCTTGCGCACCGGCGCCTCGAGGCTTGCGAGCTCCCGCTCGAGACGTTTGGTCTCGTCCTCCCAGTTCTCCTTTTCGGCGCGGAGGGCGTCGAGGGCGGCCTCATCGCGTTGGAGTTGTTGGTGGGCTGCAATCGTGGTGGGGTGGTCGGGCCCGAGCGACTGAAGCCGGCGTTCATAGGTGTCGTGGGTGACCTTGATGACCTGTGACGGGCCGCTCCAGCGCTCCTCGGCGCGGCGAAACTCGAACCGCGCCTGTTCGAGGGCTTGCTGCAGCGCGTCCCGCCGTTGTCCGGCCATCTGCTGCACGTACTCCCGCGCGTCGTTGAGACTGCGCTGCGCGTGCTCGATCACCTGCATCCGCTCCTCTCGGGTGGCGTCGAGATAGTCCAGGTGCGCGAGCGCGGCCGTGCTGAGGTAATAGTCCGTCTGAACGGCCCGCCACGGACGGTCGTAGTCGATCCAGACCATCCAGAGGATCGACCCCGTCATGAGGATGCTGCTTAAAGCGAACCAGACGTTGAGTCGGTCGGGTCTATAGAGTCTGTCGGTTGGAATCGGCATAGCATCGCCATCCAGTGACGGCCGGACCCATCCGGCCCGAACACGGTCGCCGCGGTTTCCGCGCCACGTCGGGCGCGTCGCGCGATCCTGCGTTGCGCCGCCGCGCGGTGCGACCGCGTGGCGGCGTGGTTTTGGGCTGCGGGGACGTCCACGATGAACCGTCGTGGATCGCGCCGCCGCGCACACCGGTGCGCTTCATACGTTGAAAAACCACTCCGTGACACCGACGATATAGTGTAGGTTCAGCGTCCACCGGAGCACCATTTTGATCGGCACCAGGAGCATCGTCAGCAGCAGCATCGACAGCACGCTGTAGCGGATGAAGCCGATCTGGCGGTAGATTTTCTTGAAGAACAGGGCGTAGAGCACCGCGGGTCCGAGCACGAAATACCCCGCGACGAGCAGGATTCCGGGGAGCTCTCGAATCAGGAACGCGGGTATGAACCCGACGTCGGCCTGCGGGAGCGGCCGGCTGAACAGGCCGATCCAGACGAGGTCATGGAACTCGCGGTTCACGAGTGCCGCGGGGCGGTTGTGGTCCCAGTACTCGAACGGACCGAAGAAGTTCCAGTTCGGACCGCGGAGAAACGTTCCGACCATGATGAGCACGATCCAAAGGATGACGAATCCGAAGAGGAACGTGCTTACGGCGAACTTGCGTTCCGCGAACGTGTAGTAGCCGTTGCCGCGGGGGTTCTTGTCCAAATAGGGAATCGCCGCGAGGCCGACGATGATGAGCCCCGGCAGCACGACGCCCGCGAGCCAGGGATCGAAATACACGAGGAGTTCCTGCAGCCCGAGGAAATACCAGGGTGCCTTGGCCGGGTTCGGCGCGACGTTGGGATCGGCGGGCTGCTCGAGCGGCGCGCGCAACACGATTGCCCAGACCGTGAGCAGCGCGGTACAGAGGACCAGGCAGATGAGCTCGATGTAGACGAGATCGGGCCAGACGAGCACCTTGTCGTCCGCCCCGGCCTCGATGAGCGGCCGGCCCTGCTTCGTGGCCGTGTCGTTGATCGCCGCCTGCCGCATGGCGAGCCAGATGAAGAACCCGACCGCGAACGTCATCATGACGATCGGGACGTTGTCCGCCTTGGAGATGATCTTCGCAAAGTTGGCGTCGAACGCGCTCAAAACAAACAGCACGCAGACGACGGCCCCGACCGAGCCCGCCACGACGGGCCTGGTGAAGTAGCGATAGCCGACCAGGAACACCGCGAGCGCGATGACGGAAATGATGAGAATGGATTCCGGGCCGCAGAGCGCGTTGACGAGCGCCTTGACGCTGTCCACCGCCGAGGATGCCGCAAGCATGTTGGTCATCAAGCTCCACACTCTCGCCGTGCCGCGAACGGTTCCGCGCTCGCCGCCGCGGGTCGTCCCCGCCCACCGACGTATCCGCCGCGCCGCCTACCAGCCTCGTGAATCAAGCACCGTGTCACGGGCGTCCCGCACGGTTTCACCGGTTGGAAACCGGTGCCACACGCATCCGCGGTTTCCCCGGTCGGGGACCGGTGCCAGACGCGTTCGTTTGTGTTTTACCACCGCGTGCTACAGCGGTCCGGAAACCCCGCCGTCCTTACGTATCCGCCAGAAATGCACCGCGAGCAACACGGTCACGACGACCGGGATGAATACGCAGTGCAAGACATAAAACCGAAGCAGCGCGTTGGGGCCGACAAACGTACCCGCGAGCAGGCCGAACCGCGCGTCGGACCCGGCGTGTACGAGCGGCACATCACCGATCTGGAGCAAGGCCGCGAACGGACCCTCGTTCCCGGCCAACGGCGTCGCGCGGGCCATGTTGGACCCGACCGTAATCGCCCACATCGCAAGCTGATCCCAGGGCAGCAGATACCCGGTAAACGAGAGCAGGAGCGTGAGCACGAGCAGGATCACGCCGACGACCCAGTTGAACTCTCTGGGGGGTTTGTAGCTGCCGGTGAGGAACACGCGCAACATGTGCAGCCAGATCGTGATGACCATGGCGTGCGCGCCCCAGCGGTGCAGTTCGCGCTGGAGCCCGAGCGTGACATGCGCCCGAAGCCCCTGGATGTCGAAATACGCGTACTCCACGGTAGGTCGGTAGTAGAACATGAGGAGCACGCCGGTGACGATCTCGACGAGAAACAAAAAGAACGTGAGCCCGCCCATGCACCATGTGAACGAGAGCCGGATGCCGCTCTTGCGGATCGCGACCGGGTGCAGATGTAGGAAGACGTTGCTCAGGATCGCCATCGCGCGCGTTCGCCGGTCGCGCGGCACGCCGTGGCGGAACACGCTGCCCCAAATCTGTCCCCCCCGCACCCACTGTCCGAAGCGTGCAAACATGTCGCGAATCGTCCTCGGGATCCGTTGTTTTCGGCGTCGTCCCGCGCGTGTCGCGCGCCGCGCCCCCGGATGCTACACCAGAAGAAAACTGCCGGGCATGTCCCACTGCCCGAGTTCGTACTGATACTTCTTGCTCTTGTCGACAACGACGATGCCGTCTTCGACGGTGATCTTGAATCGTTCGAGCGGGCGCGGCGTCGGCCCCTCGAAATTGATCCCGTTCGGCTTGTACCCGCTGCCGTGACACGGACACTTGAACTTCCGGTCGTTCGGGAGCCAGTTCGGGATGCACCCGAGGTGCGTGCAGATGATGCTGAGCGCGGCGATGCGATCTTCCTCGCGAATCATCCAGATGCCCTGGGGCTTGTAGTCTTCATTCACGTCGCCCGGCTGCATCTCGGCGTACAACGCCCGCTTGCCGACGCGGACGCGCGGGTCCGGTTCTTCGAGCACGTTCGGCATGAGGAATCGCCCGAACGCGGGACCGATCGACACACCCGTCCCGACGCCGAACGTCACCCATCCGACGGTGAGGGCGGCCGTGTTCACGAACGCCCGACGTTGCTGATCCGGCGCGCCGCGGGCCGCCCGGGCGGCCTCGACCACCTTGGCGTGCCGCGCGTCCGGCGGCAGCTCCCGCGCGGGCACGGCCTGCCACGCCTCGACCGCTTCCGGCATCGGACCCGTCTGACGCTGGATACTCGCGTTGCCGCCCCGCGTCGTGGCGGCCTTGAGCAGCGCGTGAATCGCCGGATCGGGGTCCCCGGCGACGGACGCGCGGGCCGGCATCACCGGTGCCCTGGCGGCCGCCGCCGTTGCGGGTTCGGCCGTGGGGGTCGTGGCCGGTCGCTCCGGGGCCTTGCCTGCGTCGGCGGCGCGGACCTCGGCTGCGCCGGTCGCGGCCGGTGCGGCCGCGGCGCTCGTGGGCGCTGCGGCCGGTGCCGCCGCCGCGCCCACGGCCGCCGGTTCGGCTGCGGCGTCGGTCGCGTCGCCGGACACCTCCGCCGCGACGGTTTCGAACTTGATGACGTCGGTGGGACACTCCTCGGCCGCCTCGACGATGCCGTCCGTGCGGGGCTTGTTGAACTCGGCATCCATCGCCTCGGGCCTGATGACGCACGTATCGTCGGTCACGTGGAACACGTCCGGCGCGGCCGTCTCACACGCATCGCATACGATACAGCCCTCCTCGATCCACACCTTGGTGACCAGGTCTTTCGTCGCCATCGCTTACCCTTTCGCGGTCGCGTACCTCGTGCCGGCTGACGCACCTGCACGGCTATCGCGGGTGGTTGCCGATGCGGTGCGTCCTGATCGGCGCCCTGGATACGCGACGTCGTGCTTGTGTTACCGCTGCGCCGCGTGGTCGCCGGTTCCGCGGCACGCGCGTCGTCCACGTCTTACCGGTGCGGCGCGTCGCTTGTCGCCGGCGCGGCACCGGTCGGCGCGTGTCGCTGTGACGCCCTCCGGTCCAGAACCGATGCTGCCCGGCCACGAACCGCCGCGGAGCGGTCAGACTTTAGCCGCTCGATCATGTCCCACAAGTCCTGATCGTCAAGATGCGCGGCGGCGTCGATCGCGGCGATCAACAACGCGTCGATGCGATCCGGCGGCATGCGGTATCGCCGGAGTTGCCCCGCGTCGTCCCTGCCGACGTAGCGATCCGCCGCGGACCAAAAGGAACGGTCGAGCAGATCCAAGAACGTCGATCGACCCGCGGCGCTGCCGAGACGGGCGAGGGCGTGCGCCGCCGCCCATTCGACCTCGCCTTCATGGCCGTGCCACACCGATGTCAGCGCCTCGATGACGGCCGCGTCGCCCGGCGCCGCGAGCACGGAGAGCGCCGTGCACCCGACCAGCTTCGTCTCCGCGGTCGCGCCCGCGGCCTGGATCGCACGGATGATGGGGCCGACCGCCGCCCGCGTGTCGGGCAGCGAATGCAGGTTGCCGAGCTGCCGGATCGCGCGGTCGCAGTATGGTGACCCGCCACGCGCGACGACATCGATGAGCGGCGCCACGGCCGCCGGGCGCCGGGTCCGGCCGAGCGCGAGGATGAGATACTCGAGCCGAAGCGTGTCGCGCGTGCTGCCCGGCGTACGCTGCATGGACGTCGCGGACGCGACGCGATCCGACGCAACGCGATCCAAGTGATCAAGCTCGGTCCGGACGACGGTCGCGATGCGCCGGACCACCTCGTCGAGCTCCCCGGTCGTGAACTCCTTGTCGGCGCGGTCGAGCCGGCGGGCGAGCTCGAGGCCGGATTGCCAGACCTCCTTGTCGCGCGGGAGGAGCACGCCGCCCGCCCTCGTTCGGCCGCCGCCGGCCTCGAGCGCGGTTAGGAGATCCTCGAGTCTTCGCTCCGGCGGCGCGGATGGTGCACCGAACAGGACGACGACGACGATCGCACCGCCGACGATGCAGCCGATGATGACCAGGGGGATGCCGAAGAGCCGGCCCAGCATCGGGAGCGTCATGGGTTCGACATCGACGCCGTCGAGCACGTCTGGATTCGCCGCACCGGTCCGCTCCGGCGAATCGCCGGGCGTGGTCCCGGTCTCCGGTCGCGTTGCTGGCGGCGGGTCCGTTCCCATCATCGGTTCCTTCGGCGAATCGCCTCGTTCACAAAGCCACGTCGTGCTGACCTGGCGCGCCACGTCGGCGCGGCCCGGCTCACGACCTGCCCGACAGTGACGCCCGTTCATGCGGGCCACGCCCGGACCGGCACCAGGGCACACCGCCGGGACTGCGCTCGGGCGAGACATTACGCGATTTTCGCGCGAGCGTCATGGTGTATGCGGCACGCCGAGCCGCGCGGCGGACGCCGTCTTGCCCGCGCGCATTCCGCGGTGCCCCATGCCGGTGCGACGCCGCCGCAGGCGAGCGCCCGCTCGCGCGTACGGGGGTGCTCGCTCGTCGCTTCGCCCCGCGCCAACTTTGTGATTTCTTTCACAAAGGCGTCACCGAAAGACGCGCTGCGGGATTCGCAGCCGCGCGCAACAACGGCACATCGGTTAGATTGGGTTCGCCGGACGATCTGATCCGGAAGGGCCCGTGGAGGCGGGGGCGCGGTCCGCGAGACCGCCATGTCGCCTCACCACCTACATTGTGCATTATTTCACAGACTTTGTCAAGTTTTTTTGCGTGTCGGGGGGTTTTTTTCGGTCTACGCGCGTTTACCGGGCGCCGGACGGTTGCGGTCCACTTTGCCGGTCGTGCGGTCCGACGTGTGCGGCTGGTGTCCGTGGCGGTGTCGGCGGGTGTCTTTGGGGTGTGTCGCACAGCCGTGGTCGGCGGCCATGCCGTGGCCGACGCGGTCGTGCCGGGTCATGCGTCGCCGCCACGGGCGCGCTGGTGCATACCCGTGGGCACCCCCGTGCCGCCAAACACATATTCGGGGGCACGGGGGAGCCGTGCCGGACATCTTGTACGGGATCAAGTGCTACGTCCGGCACGGGGGCCGGACGCTACGGGGGGGCGAACCACGCGGCCAGGTCGGCGGCGTCCTGGTCGGTGATGTTCGGCACGGTGATCGGATGCGTCGTGTCGCCGGAGAGGCGGGCGAGGAACTCAGACGCGGCGACGCCCGGCAGGTCCGGCGCGAAACCGGTGATGCCGTCGTTGCCGTGGCAGTCCGCACAACCGTTGTCGGCAAAGAACGCCTCGCCGAGGAGCGGGTCGCCGGCGGGATTCCCGGCGCTGCCGTCCGCGCCTCCGCCACCGCCGGTATCGCCAGCCAACGATGCGAGGTGCGCCTGGAGGTCGACGATCGCCTGGTCGTCGATGTCGAACTTCCCGCCGGGATGCGCGATCGACCCGCGGAGCCGACCGTCGACCATCGCGACCGAGACGCCGGGAAGGGCCGGTGCGTTGAGGGCACACCCGCCGGACGCGTCCGGGCAGTGGCAGCTCGTACAGCCGAGTGATGCGAAGAGGGCCGCGCCGGCGGCGGCATCGGGCGTGAGGCCCTCAAACGAACCGCCGGTGGTGCCGCCGCCGCCGGTCGTGCCGCCGGTGCCGTCCGCGCCGTCGGTGGTCGGCGGTGCGAAACTATCCAACAGGTCGTTTTCCAAGTCGGTGAGCCAGATGTCCAGGAGATTGCGGAGCGACGCGTCGCCCGCGAGGAGCGCGTTGGTGCCGAAGTCCGTACCGCAACCGACGGCGCCGATCGCGATCGCGGCCGCGAGGGCCGTGCCGCAACCGCGCGACCGGTGTGCCCGGCGGCGCCCGGCCGCGTTGCCTGGCGGTGCGGGGACCGCGCATCGCCACGGTGGTTTGAGAACGTGTTCTGGAAGAAGGGAGGGCGAGGCCCCGGCCGAGCCGCGTGCGGTGGCGGTCGCGGGGCTCAGCAGGCGCTTCGCCGTCCGGGTTTGGGTTCGTGCGCGGCGGTTGAAACCGGGTCCAAGGGTATTGTGGTGGTTCATGTTAGTCGCGTGTTGAAGCAGGTCTCTGGGTGGCGGGGGTTTCGGGCGTTTTGCTCGGCGGCTCGTCGCTTCGCAAGAGGAATCCCGTTCCGAAATGGGGGTTATGACACTTCGTACAATGTTCGACGCCGTCCCCGCCGTGCGCGTCCTCGGAGAGGTCCTCCGGCTCCTCGTGGCAGTCGACGCAGGTGTCGAACACCGGAAGCTTGAGGAGGTGCGGTTGGGTGCTGCGGTGCATCTCGTGGCATTGAAGGCACTCGCCGGCGGCCACGGGCGGGTGGCCGACGTCGTCGCTGACGTAGCGGGCATGGCAGGCGCCGCACGCGGCAGCGAGGGGTTCGCGCGGCCGCATCTGGTTGGACCTATCGTGGCATGCCTGGCACTTGCGTTCGACGACGGGTGGGTGGATGGATTTGTAGCGTGTGCCCGCGTCCGCCAGGGCCGGCACGACCGGGGGCGCCTGCGACGCGGCGTCCGGGGCGCCGACTGATCGCCCACCCTCGTCGGCGTCTGCCGGTGTGCCGAGCGGACGCGCCTGCGCTTCAGCGACATCGGCCGCTTCATCCGGAAACTCGAAGAAGAACCGCATCATGCGATCACGCGTGGCGGCGCTGCACCCGACGCCGAGCGCGGCGCACGCAAGCGTGGCGACGAGCGCCGCGATCGTGACGCGACACGGCGTCGCGCTGCGGACGGGCGGAAGTGTGGTCGTGGCGGTTCCCATGCTTTCTTGCGTGCCGCCGGCCGGTGGCCACCGCACCCCGGCGTCTCACCCGGGGCCCCTGGCCGTTCAAACGGGGCGGATCGCCGGTCCTGGGCGTCGGCCCCCGTCCCCCGTGGCCGACATCGCTTGCCGGGGCGTTTTCGGATGCCTACGGCCGCCACGGGGGGCGGCCGCTACGCGGGACGGTCGCCGCGG
>JBHHVO010000018.1:0-17496 GCA_046754365.1 Phycisphaerae bacterium
GTGCATCGAGCTTCGGCTTGAAACGCGCGAAACAGCCCTCGAACGCCCGTTCGTACTTCACAATCGACGCGCCGCAGTCGCCGCCGTCGGATTCTAAGACGCCGCGACACGCCGCGAACGCCTTCAGCGCCTCGACGTAAATCGCGTCGACGCACGATACCGCCGCGTCGCGAGCCTGTATCACCTCTGCCCGTGTGGGTTCTTTTGACATGGTACGTCCTTTCAAATCGGGCCGGAGGCCGGTGGCACGCCCGAAAGGACGAAACGACGCGCCACCGACCCACGCTCGCCGGGGATCAGCCGGCTACCCGCGTGTATTCTCTCGCATCGCCTGCGCTTCGCAAACCCCCGCGGAGCAGATCCGCATCAACGATCGCGGAGCAGATCCGCATCGTCGCTGACCTCCCGGCCCCGACACCCGCGGAGCACGGGCACCCGCGGGCCCACCGAGCCGAAACGAAACCTCGCCAAAAACCTGTTACAACCCAGCGTACAACCAATCCAATATGTCCGATAAGGCATGGGGTTCCTGGCTGATTTCGACGGTTTCGGAGGGTGAGCGCCTGCTCCACAGGCAGGCGCTCTAACCAACTGAGCTACATCGGCCAACACCGAAAACTATACCCCGCCGGCCCGATCCCGCAACCGCGTAGCCGATGCCGCAGCGGCCTGCCGGAGCCTGCGACCGCCACGCCGCGGCGCCACGGCGTCCCGTTCGCGGTCCGGGTGGTCCGCGCGCCGCCATGCCGTCCGGCCGCAACGCGCCTTGGACCCTACACGCTGGCCATGCGGCTCGGATCGTTGACACCAGGCCCGGCGACGCTATGACGGTACGCAACGCGGGCCGGCTTGCAACGGTACGCGGTGGCGCGTTCCGCAGCGGGACACGACGCGGGCTGGCGAGCGCCGGCACGCGCGGGGGCCGTGACGATGTGCTGCCTCCCACGGGCCGGGCATCGCGCGCATACAGGAGACACCATGACGTACGACCTATCCGGAAGACGGGCGCTCGTCTGCGGCAGCACGCGGGGCATCGGTCGGGCGTGTGCGCAGCGCATTGCGGAACTCGGCGCGGCCGTGACGCTCGCCGCCCGCGACGCCGCCGCGCTGGCCGCCGTGCGCGACGCGCTCCCCACCGGCGCCGGGCAACGGCACGACTGCATCTGCGCGGACTTTGCCGACCCCGCCGCGCTCAAGGCCAAGGTCGCCGCCCACATCGAAAGCGCCGGCCCGATCCACATCCTGCTCAACAACACAGGCGGGCCCCGAAGCGGACCCGTCATCGACGCCACGCCCGAGCACTTCCTCGACGCGATCCGAAATCACGTCATCGCGAACCAACTCCTCACGCAAACCGTTGTTCCCGGCATGAAGGCCGCTGGTTTCGGCCGCATCGTCAACATCATCTCAAGCTCCGTCATCCAGCCGATCGCGGGGCTCGGTGTTTCCAACACGACCCGTGCCGCGGTCGCGAACTGGGGCAGGACCATGGCGGCCGAGCTCGCCCCGTTCGGCATCACGGTTAACAACGTCCTGCCGGGCTACACGGATACGGAACGCCTGAAGTCTCTCATGCAGGCCAAGGCCGACCGGGACGGCACAACGCCGGAAGCCGTCAAGGACGCATGGGTCGCGTCCATCCCGACCGGGCGGCTCGCCGACCCGAAGGAGATCGCCGCCGTCGTCGGGTTCCTCGCATCGCCCGACGCGTCCTACGTCAACGGCGTCAACCTCCCGGTCGACGGCGGCCGAACCGCGATTCAGTAGGTCATGCATCAGTAACTCATGCGTCAGTAGGTCACGCGGCAGTAGCTCACGCTGCAGTCAGGTTTTGCTTCAGAAGGTCATGCAAGAAATCGCGAACTACATCGCGGGTGCGTGCGTCGCGCCGGCGTCCGGTGCATACCTCGACGACGTCGATCCCGCGACGGGGCGGACCTATGCGCTCGTGCCCGACAGCGACCACCGCGACGTCGAACACGCCGTCGCGGCCGCCCGCGGTGCGTTTCCCGCGTGGGCGCGGACACCGGCGCACGAGCGATCGCGCATCTTGCTCGACATCGCCGACCGCATCGACGCCGATCTCGACCCACTTGCCACGGCCGAGTGCATCGACACCGGCAAGCCGCACACGCTCGCCCGCTCGCTCGACATCCCCCGCGCCGCCGCGAACTTCCGGTTCTTCGCGACCGCGATCCTGCATGCCCGCTCGGAGTCTCACGCCACCGACCACGTCGCCGTCAACTATACGCTCCGCCGGCCGCGCGGCGTCGCCGGCGCGATATCACCCTGGAACCTGCCGCTCTACCTCCTCCCGTGGAAGGTGGCGCCGGCGCTTGCGACCGGAAACACCGTCGTCGCGAAACCGTCCGAGCTCACGCCGATGACCGCCCACATGCTCGCCGACATCTGCCGCCGCGCGGGCCTGCCGCCCGGCGTCCTCAACATCGTTCACGGAACGGGACCGAGCGTCGGCGCCGCGATCGTCGGCCACCCGCACGTCCCGACAATCTCGTTCACCGGCGGCACGAAGACCGGCGCCGACATCGCCCGCACCGCCGCCCCGATGTTCAAGAAGATCGCACTCGAACTCGGCGGCAAGAATCCCAACATCATCTTCGCCGACGCCGACATGGACGGCGCCGTCCGTCAGAGCGTGCGCAGCTCGTTCGCGAATCAAGGCCAGGTGTGCCTTTGCGGTTCGCGCATCTTCGTCGAGCACGACGCTTACGCTACGTTCGTTGACCGCTTCGTCGCCGCGACCAAGGCCCTGCGCGTCGGAGACCCGCTCGAAGCGGACACCGACCAGGGGGCCGTCGTGTCCAGGGCCCAGTTCGACAAGGTGCTCGGCTATATCCAGCTCGCTCGTGACGACGGCGGTACGATCCGGTGTGGCGGCCGCGCCGCGCCGCCGCCGAACGATCGCTGCAAGGGCGGCTTTTTCATCGAGCCGACCGTGGTTACGGACCTGCCCGCCGACTGCCGCGTCAACCGGGAGGAGATCTTCGGTCCGGTCGTGACGATCATGCCGTTTCGCACCGAAGACGAAGTCATCGACGCCGCCAACGCCACCGACTACGGCCTCTCCGCCACACTCTGGACGCGCGATGTCGCCCGGTCCCACCGGCTCGCCGACCGCATTGAATCCGGCACGATCTGGATCAACTGCTGGCTTGTCCGCGACCTTCGCGTACCGTTCGGCGGCATGAAACACAGCGGCGTAGGCCGAGAGGGCGGCGACGACGCGTTGAGGTTCTATACCGAGCCGAAGAACGTCTGCGTGAAGCTATAGCGTGCTCCGCATCGACCACGAATCGTCGTGCCTCGCCGTGTCGGCTGTCGGACCGGATCCAACCCGCCCGGCGCACACCCTCCCCATTGCCTCATAGCACACGTCATCTACAATGCGGTCGACTGGTGAACCCGGTTACGCGAAGTGCATCGTCGCGTGCCGGCCGGATGCGGCCGTCGCGGACGACCGCCAAGAGGCGCCCCGTGTCCCAAGACCCTACGAAAAGCGCCGTCCGCACGAACGCCGCTCCCGACCCGGTCGGCGCGTACCCGCACGCGCGGCGCGTCGGCAACCTGCTCTTCGTGTCCGGCCTGGGGCCCCGCGAACCCGGCACGGGCGCCATCCCGGGCACGACATTCGACGACGATGGCCACGTCGTCAGTTACGACATCGCGGCGCAATGCCGCTCCGTGTTCAAGAACATCCGAACCGTCGTCGAGGACGCCGGCTCGAGTTGGGACCGCATCGTCGACGTGCTCGTGTTCCTCACGAACATGCGAGACGACTTCGCGACGTTCAACCGCCTGTACGCCGAGCATTTTGCGACGAACCAGCCGACGCGCACCACCGTCGAGGTTACGCGCCTCCCCACACCCATCGCCGTCGAGCTCAAGGTCATCGCCACGATGCCCGACCGCACCTGACAGCGTGCACCGGTCGTCCCCGGGATGCCGAACGCGGGCTGTGGCCCGGTGCGTATGGCTCGGTAAACGGCTGTGGCCCGGTAAGACGGCGCGGTGGTTGGTTCGCATGCGGCGGCGGTGTGAGCGGTCTGAGGCAATCGGCGCGATCGGCGTCGGTACGGTTTGCCGCACGGACCGGCAGCGCGTTGGACGCGGCAGTGATCCGCGCGCCATGTAAGCGCACCGATGCCGTCGATCCGTTACGGAGTCGACCGCCCGGGTCGGGTCGAGCCCATGCCGCGATCGCGGGGTTACCCGGTAATGCGGAGCGCGACGAAGTCGAACGCGTCCTGTTGCTCCGCCTGTTGTGCAATCGGCGAGTTTTGAAGGGCGCCCGCCGCGTGAGACACGAACTCGAACATGCCCACCATCGTGTTCGGGTCGCCGTCCACGAACGTCCCGGTCGCGGTTGCGGATGCGGTCGCGGCCTCGAGCCCGAAGAAGAGCGCCGTGATCCTCGATTCAAACGCGAACCCGCTGTCGTTCTCGGCGCCGAACGTCATCCCCGTATACGTCAGGCCCGCCTGCGTCGTGCCGTGCGTCGCGCCGTCCAGGATGATCTCATCGCCGAACACCGTCGTGGCGATCGTGCTGTCCGTGAACCGATCAATCCCGCCGTTCGCATCGAACACGAGCGTCACGACCGCTTGGCCCGCCTGACCATTCGCCTGCGCCCGGTGTACGGACCACTCCGAGTTCGCCAGTGACGGCGCACCACTGTCCACGGGCGCCACCACCGTTTCGCCGTCCGGGAGCGTTATGTCGGCCGTCGGTGGCGGCCCGAACAGGCCGCAGCCCGTCAGATGCACAACGGCCGACAGCGACAACACGCATACGACGCGCCGGCCGAGTGACCGACCCGCGCACACCGGTGACGAACCCGGTCCGGACGCACAACGGCGATGCCACGCCCGGCCTGCGCCAAAGCCCCACATGCGCGGTTTCGTCTCGGACGTGAACACGGTTGCGTGATTTTGCATATCAGCGGACTCCTCGATCTGGCCGGGGCACGTTGCGGCCCCGACCGCTCAGACATGACACGTTGCGGCCCCGTGGTCTGGACGAGACGCGCAGCGGTCCCCGCAGCGGTCCCCTATGACTAGATCGGACGCCCCGCAACGCCGCTTGTGCGCGGACCCGATGCGCGTGGGGCGTGGCCGTCCACAACGATCGTACGATATCGTGTCGGGATTGATCGAACACATCACATGCGACCCGCCCCCGCACGCCAACCTCTCGAGCCGACCGCCACGCCCGACCGGGCGGCAAGCAAGACAAGCCGATCTGTTTGGCGCCGGTCTCCAACCGGTGCGACTGCGCATCGAGCGCCCGTGAGACGGTTTCGCCAAGAGGCTGCCGCTACCGAAACATGCCGTAGTCGACGTTCGACGGGTCCTCAATGGTCGGCATGTCAAAGCGGTTGACCTCCAGGTACTTATGGGACGCACCGGTGTTGAAGATCACCACGCGATCGTCCCCCGCGATGCGCCCGTCCGACCGGAGCATGTCGGCCGCCACGACGCACGCCGCGGCCTCGGGGCAAAGGCCGGTCCCCTCCAATGCCACCGACGCGCGGAGCGTTTCGATGATCCGCGACTCCGGCACCGCCACGGCGCACCCATGCGTCGCGCGGATCGCGTCGAGGATCATAAAGTCGCCGACCGCAGCCGGAACGCGTATGCCGCTCGCGCATGTTCGGGCATCGTCCCACGGCGTCGCGAACCGCGCACCCGCCTCGAACGCCCGCACGATCGGCGCACAGCCGTCGCTCTGGACCGCGACGAGCCGCGGCATGCCATCACTCTGGAGCCAGCCGATCGCCCGGAGCTCGGCGAACGCCTTGAACATCCCGATCAGGCCGGTGCCACCGCCCGTCGGGTATAGTATGACGTTGGGAAGTGTCCAGTCCAGTTGTTCCGCAAGTTCCAGCCCCATTGTCTTTTTGCCCTCGATGCGATACGGCTCGCGCAACGTGGAGCAGTCGAACCAGCCGGCCGCGTCCACGCCGTGGCGAACGATCCGCCCACACGCGTCGATGAGGCCGTTCACGAGGTACACGTGCGCGCCGGCGAGCGCGCACTCGATCTGATTGATCACCGGCGTATCGCGCGGCATGAAGATGAACACCTCCATGCCCGCCCTGGCGCCGTACGCCGCGAGCGCACCGCCCGCGTTGCCGGCCGTCGGCACCGCGAGACGGTCAAGCCCGAAGTGCTTCGCCATCGTGACCGCCATCGCCATACCGCGGCTTTTGAACGACCCCGTCGGGAGCTGAGATTCGTCTTTGATCCAAAGATCGGGTATCCCGAGCCGGGTCCCGAGCGCCGGCGCACGCAGCAGCGGACTCATCCCCTCGCCGAGCGTCACCGGGCCCGTACCGCTCGGCAGCGGCAGCAGCTCACGATACCGCCACATGTCCGGCGGGCGATCCGTCAACACGTCGCGGTCCGCCAGCTCGCGCACGGCATCGAGATCATACCGAACCCACAACGGCCGGTCCGCGTGCATCGTCTGCGGCTTATCGTGTGGCAGCCGCGTACCGTCGATCGCCGATTCAAGGTGAGACACGAAACATCGCATGCCGCCATCCTAGTCGGGCCGCGCGTGGCGACCAAGCGCCCGCCCCGCCCAAGTCCGTGCGTTGCTTCACTCGGAAATGGAGTTTTCGGCCCTGGATGGTAGTGTAGACCAGAATGGAGGAACACGACATGAGCAACGCGAAGCGGATTCGTGTGCGACGACGCGATGGCCGTTGTGGGAGGGAGTGCCGGACGCCTCGTGGTCGTGGAGAAGGACCGATCAACATGCGACACTTGATGCGGGACCGGACATGTGGCCGCACACCGGCGTCTCGGGCGGTCCGAACATCAGCGCGCCGGACACCGCGCCGAACGCGCCCCGGCGTGCTCGCCGTCTCCTTGCTCATCTGCGCGTGGCCCGGCGGGTGTCGGCGCGATGCGACGGAAGGATCCGGCGCCGCCGCCGTACACGATGACCCATGGTTCGAGGAGGTGGCGTCGGCGGTGCACATCGATTTCGTTCACGAGTCGGGCCACCGCGAGGACTACTTGTTTCCCGAGATCATCTCCGGCGGCGTGTGTCTGCTTGACTACGACAACGACGGCTTCATGGATGCGTATTTCGTTCAGGGTGGACACATGGCGCGGGCGGCGGCGGACCGGCCGGGCAACCGGCTGTACCACAACCTCCGCGGTGCGGCGTTCGAGGACGTCACCGAGACGGCGGGCGTCGGGGACACGGGCTACGGAATGGGTTGTACGTGTGGGGACTACGACGCGGATGGGGATGCGGACCTCTACGTCACGAACGTCGGCGGGAACGTGTTGTACCGCAACGACGGCGACGGCACGTTCACGGACGTGACGCGACAGGCCGGCGTCGGGGACACGTCGTGGGGCGCCAGCGCCGCGTTTGCCGACGTCGACGGCGACGGGCGGCTCGACCTCTTCATCGCGAACTATGTCAACTGGTCACGGTCCCGTGAACTCGAATGCTATTCGCGGGCCGGCCAGCGGGATTACTGTCAACCCAACAACTACAACGCGCCGGCGCCGGATACGCTCTATCGCAATGCCGGGGACGGCACGTTCGTCGATGTATCGAGCGCGGCCGGGCTGCGGGCGGCGTTCGGCAACGGCCTCGGCGTCGCATGCGGCGACTTCAATGCGGACGGCCTGATGGACATCTACGTCGCGAATGACGGCACGCAGAATCAGCTCTGGATCAATCGCGGGGGTTGCCGGTTTACGAATGAAGCACTGCTGGCCGGTTGCGCCGTCAACATCCACGGCATCGCCGAGGCCGGCATGGGCGTGACCGCCGTGGATATCGACAACGACGGCGATCTCGACCTCTTCATGTCGCATCTGCGCGATGAGACCAACACGTTCTATCTCAACGACGGCGGCATGTTCGAGGATCGGACCGCGATGATGGGGCTCGCGGCGTCGAGCCTGCCGTCCACCGGGTTCGGCCTTGGGTTCTTTGATTTTGATCACGATGGCGTGCTCGATCTGTACATCACCAACGGCCGTGTCATGCTCCACGATCCGCGCTACGATCCGGCCGATCCGTACGCGGACCCGGAACTCTTGTATCGAGGTCTGGGAGGCGGTCGGTTCCAGCCGGTGGTTCCGCGTGGCGGCGTCGCGGAGCCGCTCACGGCCACCGGTCGCGGGGCGGCGTTCGGGGATATCGACAACGACGGGGACATCGACGTGCTCGTGGCGAACCGGGATGCCCGGCCGTTCGTATTGCGCAACATCGTCGGCTCGCGCGGCCACTGGATCATGCTGCGCGTGGTGAATCGGGCCGGCGCGGACGCGATCGGCGCGGTTGTGCGCCTCGACTTTGGCGGCGACCATCGAAGTCGGATCGTCATGCCGAGCTACGGGTTCCAGGCGAGCAACGATCCGCGCGTACATTTTGGTCTCGGCCAGGCTGCACGTGTTGACGCGGTTACCGTGCGCTGGCCCGGCGGGAGAAAGGAGTCATTCGGACCGTTCTCGGCGGACCGGTTGTACGAGCTTCGCGAGGGAACCGGACGGTAGGTCTGGGTCGGAGGGCCCATGTCCTTCTGGACATGCTGGACATGGGGGACACGCCACGTAGCGTCCGCCCCCCGTGGCGGACGTCGGCAGGCGACACGCCCTCGAGGTTCCACGTCGGCCACGGGGGGGCGGACGCTACGCACTCAACACGTACCTCTCTTGAATCACGGTCCTATCGGTGCCGCTCGAACCAGTCGAGGATGCGGCGGAGGCGTTCCGCGCGGTTCTGGGGTCGACCGCCGCGCGACAGGCCGTGGGATTCACCGGCGAACCGGACAAACTCGACCTCCTTGCCCAGGCACTTGAGCGTGGCGAAGAGCTCCTCGCCCTGACCGATCGGGCACCGCAGGTCCTGCTCGCTGTGGATGATGAGCAGTGGGGTCTTGATGTCCTTCGCGTATGCGATGGGCGACGCGGCCCGTGTCCGCTTCGGGTCGTCCCATGGCATGCAGCCGACCTCGTGGGCTATGAACCAGCCGAAGTCGCTGCCGAGCATGGAATCCATGTTCGCGACGCACCGCTGCGTAACACCCGCCTTGAAACGGTGGTCCCGCGCGGTGACCCAGTTGGTCATAAAACCGCCGTAAGACCCGCCGGTGATGTAGAGCCGCTTCTTGTCGACGTAGCCGCCGCGCACGACTTGATCGACGCACGCAAGCACGTCCGGCGTATCGGGCACCCCCCAGCGATGGTGGAGGGCCGTGAGGTGCTTGAGGCCGTAGCCCACGCTTCCGCGCGGGTTGGTAAACACCACGACGTATCCGCGGGCGGCGAGCCACTGCATTTCGTGGAACATCGCGTGTCCGTACTGGCAATACGGACCACCGTGGATCTCGAGCACGAGCGGGTACTTCTTCCCGTTTCGGAACTCGGGTGGCTTGATGACCCACCCGTGAACCGTGTGGCCGCCGCGACGACACGCAAGCGGTTCCGGGTCGGAGAGCTTGATGCCGGCGAGCACCGCGCGATTCACGTGCGTGACCTGTTTCGGGCGGTCAGGCGCGCGGTCCAGGTCGATCGCGAACACGTCGGCCGGATTCGTTGGCGTACCGATCACGACCGCGGCGCGGTTGCGTTTCGCGGCCCGCGACATGGCCATCACGACATGGTCACCTACGAGGGTCGGCGTCGCCCGGCCACCGCCGGCGGCGACATGGTAGAGGTTCGCGGCGCCGCGCTCGCTCACGACGAAGTAGATCACGCCCCCGTCCGCCGACCACACCGGCGGGTCGGCCGAGAATGTGATCTCCGCGATGTCGCTGATGGTGATGTTGAAGCAGTGGTTGTCGATGTCGCTGGTGAGGTTTTGCGGCCGCCCGCCGCGGGCGGGAATCGTCCAGACGTGGGCGTTGTAGAGCGCCGTCTCGCCGGTCTTGCCTTCGTGGCCGATGTACGCGAACGTGCCGCCGTCCGGCGACCAGGAGTAGTTGACGATGACGCCCTCTTTCGGCGTGACCTTTTTGAGCCCGCCGCCGGTGGTCGTCATCGTGTAGATGTCGGCGTTTTCGAAGTGCTCTCGGTCGGGGTCGGGCATGCGGTTGGACAGAAACGCGATGCGCCGACCGTCCGGTGAGAACTGTGGCGATGTATGGTCGTAGTCGCCCCGCGTGAGCTGGACGGCCTTGCCGCCGGACGTTCTGATCGAATACACGTGGACGTAGTGGCCGTTCCAGAAACCGGCCCCGTCGAGTTTGTGGTTGAGGCGGCGGATGTGGATGAAGTCCGGTGTTGTCTCGAGCTCCTTCTTCTTCTCGTCGCGGCGGAGCTTGTCACGCTCGTTTTTTTCGCGAGCGGTGAAGACGATGTGCCGGCCGTCCGGGGAGAAGTTGAACTCGGCCACGTCGTGGTCACGGTCCGTCAGGCGCACCGGCTCGCCGCCGTCCATCGGCAAAAGCCAAATGCACGACGCCCGATCGCGGTCGGACATGAACGCGATCGTCGTTCCGTCCGGAGACCACTTCGGGTGTGTGTCGTTGTGGTCGCCGGTGGTGAGCCGGCGGAGGCGTCCGCCGCGGGCGTTGGTGAGGTAGAGGCTCGAGAGGTTCTTGTTCTTCTTGAGATCGCACCGCTTGATCGACACCGCGATGCGGTCTCCGTCCGGCGACATGGCCGCCTGATTGATGACGCGCAGGCGTCCGAGGTCTTCGATCGTGAGTTTGCGTCTACGCTTCGCCAAGGTCGGGCTCCCGTTTCCGTCGCGTCGTAACTGCGATGTTTCGTTATGGTATGGGCCGGTCGTATGCCGCAGATGGTACACGAGCGTCACGCAGGATCAACCGGACGCGATGCGACGACCGTGGACGCTCGGCACTTGTGACGACGGGGACAGGTTCGCGATCGGGTGCGGTTCGTGGCGTACCATCCGCCAAGCCGCACGGCATGGCGGGTCCCATGTTTGCCATGTTCTTGACCTGTTGCGGTGACTCGCTACGTTCGTGACGGCTGGGATTGGCCGTCGCGACTGGGAAGAGGGAACACGATGTCACGATCTAGGCGTATGGGGGCGTCAGCGCCGCGTTCGACGCGGCTTCTTTGGATCGGCGTTTCCGGGCTCATGTTCGGCGCGTGCGTTGGTTGCGCAGGGCCCGCGAAGACCGAAGTCGTCGTGATGGGCATGATCCACGGCGGGCACAAGACCAGCGCACGGTACGGCATCGATACCATCAAGCGATACATCCGTGCCATACGGCCGGATTACGTCCTTTGCGAGATTCCACCGGACCGCTTTGACGCCGCGATGAGCGAGTTCCGCACCACCGGAACCGTCACGGAGCCGCGCGTGCGACGCTTCCCGGAATACGTCGATGCGCTCTTGCCGCTCACGAAGGAGCTGGACTTCGTCATCATCCCGTGCGCCGCGTGGACCAAGGCCATGGCGGACGACCGCCGCGCGAAACTCGAACGATGGAAGACGACCCGTCCGGAGGCATCGCGGGAAGTCGATGACGCGGAACGGGCGGCGAACGAAGAACTCGAGGCGCTCGGTTTTGGCGATGATCCGCGCGGCATCCACACCGACGCGTACGACGCGATCGTCAAACGCGCGCTCGAACCCTACAACCGGCTGTTCAACGACGACCTCGGTGCGGGTGGGTGGGACAACATCAATGCGGCCCACTATGCGCTCATCGAAGCCGCGCTCGACAAGCACAGCGGCGAAGGTCGGCGGTGCGTCATCATGTTCGGTTCGTGGCACAAGTATTGGTTCCTCGAGAAACTGCGGAACCGGCGGGACATCGTCCTGCGCCGCCCCGACGACTACACGAATGACTGACCTGCGGCGACGGACATACCGTGCAGGCCGCGCCACCGAGCGACACCGCGTGCCTTCTGCTGACATCGCGACGTACAACCGCCCGAGTGTGTGGCCACACGTTGTTTTGCGGGTTCTCGGTCCGATCCGAACCGCGCCCGTACGGAAACGGCCGGCAGCGATGCGCGCACGACCACGCGTGAACATGAACGAGTGCTTCGCTGCGCGCGGTTCTGCGGGTCTCCGGGGACGACCGGAACCCCGCCGCGACCGTAAGCGCCGCGACTCGGTGTTGTCGACCGCTCAACGCCAACCCGCCAGTCATGGTGTGGCGGTGCAAAACGGTGTCATCGAATAACCCGCTGGTTTGTGATACCATCGTCGCATGCGAAGCCAAGCCAAAACCGTCGACCAATACCTCGCCGACCTGCCGGACGATCGGCGCGAAGCGCTCCAGGCGATCCGTACGGTCATCCTCCGGAATCTCCCCGACGGCTACGAGGAGGGCATGCAGTACGGCATGATCGGCTACTTCGTGCCACACAGCGTCTACCCGCCGGGATACCATTGCGACCCGACGCAACCGCTTCCGTTCGCGGGGCTCGCGTCGCAGAAAAACCACATGTCGATCTACCTCATGTGCATCTACGGCAATGAGCAGCACATGGCGTGGTTCCGCGACGCGTGGGCAAAGAGCGGCAAAACGCTCGACATCGGCAAGTCGTGCGTGCGGTTCAAGAAACTCGACGACGTGCCCTTGAACGTCATCGGCGACGTCATCAAGCGGGTGCCGGTGAAGAAGTTTATCGACCAATACGAGTCGGTCATCCCGCGAACGGCCAAACGCACGAGCAAGCCGAGCGCTCGAGCGAGCAGCGCCACGCCCGCTGGAGAGCCGGCCCGCAAACCCGCACGAAACCGCCCGAGCAAGAGCACAACCAAGATCGCGGCGAAGCGTCCACGCCGTTCGTGAACGGGCGCGCACCACGACGCCGACGCGCGTGTGACGCAGCCCAGCGCGTCGTTACGCTTGTTCGTGTGGGTTTGGACACCGGCCGCTTCGTTCCGGGCGCGGTTCGGATCAGGCCAAGAACCCGGAGAACGACGTGCGACCCGGCGCTAGGTCCGCGGTGAGTGTCGCGCCAGTACGCACCGCAGCGCGCGCGCTGCGCGGTCGACGCCGTCGGCAGGTACGTCCAAATGCAGGACCGCGCGAATGCGCTGCGGCGCCACCTGCAACATCCACACGCCCTGATCGCGCAGCCCCGAGCAGACGTCCGCGGCGGTCCCGACGGCGGCGTCGATGTCGAAGTAAACGATATTTGTGTCCACGGTCTCATACGTGAGCGACGCACCGGGCACGTCGGCGACCGCGGCGGCGAGGCGCCGCGCGTTTTCGTGGTCGTTCGCAAGACGGCCGACGTGGTGGTCAAGGGCATAGATGGCGGCCGCGGCGATGATGCCGGCCTGGCGCATGCCGCCGCCGAACATCTTGCGGAACCGGTGCACCCGACGGATCGTGTCGCGATCACCGGCCACGATCGAGCCGACCGGCGCACCGAGCCCCTTGGAGAAACACGTCGAGACCGTGTCGAAGTATTGCGCGTAGTCTTTCGGTGTGCGGCCGGACGCGACACACGCGTTCATGAGTCGCGCGCCGTCCAGGTGCATCTTCAGGCCGAACTCATCGGCCACCGCGCGGATCGCCGCGATCCGCTCGATCGGCCAGACGCTGCCGCCGCCGCGGTTGTGCGTATTCTCAATGACCACGAGCGCCGACCGGGCGTAATGCGCGTCCGGCGGCCTGAGAGCCGCACGCACGGCATCGGCGTCGAACTGGCCGCGGTCGCCCGGCAGCAGGCGCAGCGAACACCCCGACAGGCCGGACGGTGCGCCGGCCTCATAATGGTAGATGTGGCTGTCCTCATGACAGATGATCTCGTCGCCGGGCTGGGTCTGGCTCCGGATCGACGTCTGATTCGCCATCGAACCCGACGGCACGTAGACGGCGGCCTCTTTGCCGAGCAGTGCGGCGGCCCTATCCTGAAGTCGATTCACGGTCGGGTCATCGCCGAACACGTCGTCGCCGACGTCGGCTTCGGCCATCGCGCGACGCATGTCCGGCGTGGGCCGGGTCACCGTGTCGCTCCGCATGTCTATGATCGCGTTACTGGATGTCATTCAATTCGACCCGAAGCCCACGCGCGGCGCGTAACATCAACGTCGCAGCGCCGAGACCCGTGCGTTACCGGCGCCACCGCTGCCCAACCCGTTGACGAATCTACACGTTGACGTTCGTGCGGGCAAAGACGATCCGCGTTCCACCCAACCAAACCGTGTGCGCGGGGTGAAACGAGCGGTCGCGGTCCACCGCACCGAGAACGCTTACGATTTGTACATGCCGGCGACGTATTCGCCGTAACCGTTGTACGGCAGCGTCGGGCGGCGCTCGTCTTCGCCGAGCATCGTCTCATACGCCTGAGACCAGCGCGGATGCGGTTTGCGAGGGTCCACATTCGACACGAAATCGTATTCATCCGCGCGGATGTCGTTCCAGAACGTCGGCGGCTGCTCGGCCACGAATTCGATCCGAACGACGGACTTGGCGCCCTTGTATCCATACTTCCACGGCACGACCATCCGCAGCGGGGCACCGTGCTGCCGGGGCAGGTCGTGACCGTAGATGCCCGTCGCGACAAAACACAACTCGTTCGCCGCCTCCGCGATGCTCAGGCCCTCATAGTACGGCCAGGTGTAGCCGCTGCCGGGCCGCTGGCCGACGGCCTCGGCGGGGCGGTGGAACGACACGAACCGGACGAACTTCGCGCTCGACCGCGGCTGAACCCAATCCATGAGCGCACGGAACGCAAACCCCGACCACGGCACGACCATGGCCCATCGCTCGACACACCGAAACCGGTAGAGCCGCTCTTCACACGGCATCTTGCGGATTAGATCGTCGATCGCCACGGTCCGCGGCTTCTCAACGAGCCCGCCGATCTCGACGGTCCATGGTCGGGTTGTCAGCTTCTGCGCCGCCCGCCAGCATCGCTCTTTGTCGGTGCCGAATTCGTAGAAGTTGTTGTAGCGTGCGGCGAGTAGCTCGTCGGTGTGCGGGCGCTGGACGGTGTACCGTAGGTTGCGGCGACCTGGTGTAAACGCACTGCCGTCCGGTGGTTTGAGCGTATCGCGCAGTGCGTCGTCGCCGGTGCGGGCCGAAGCGGGGCGGCATCCCGCCAAAACCGCCGCCGCGCCGAGACCGACCAGTCCGGACGACCGCAGGAACTCGCGACGGGACCGGTACACCGATTCGGGCGTCACATATCCCCGATCCACGTCCCAGATTGTCGCAACATTCCGGCCGGCCATGTGCTATTGTCCGGCCACCATGTCATGCCGGACCCGTGCCTCGACCTGCAACATATTCCCCTTCGCGAGCCGGACGAGCGCGAGCAGGTCCGTCATACTCGCGACTTCCTCGACCTGCTCATCGATGAACCACGTGAGAAAACTTCGTGTCGCGTAATCGTTTTCCGCATCGGCCAGCGCGGCCAAGTCGTTGATCCGGCGGGTGATGTCGTGCTCGCCGTCGAGCGCGGCCTTAACGATCGCCTCGGCATCGGTATACGGCCCCGAAGGCTTCGGCGTGTCGCTGAGGGTCACCGTGCCGCCGACCTCCCGCACGTAGTGCAGAATCTTGACGGCGTGCTCCGTCTCCTCCTTGTACTGCTGCTCAAACCGATTCGCCAGAATCTTCAGGCCCATGCCGTCAAACGCGCACGCCATGGCCAGATACTTGTGCGCCGCCGCGAACTCGGCCGCGATCTGCTCGTTCAATTTGGCGTTCATCGCCTTGGAAATCATCATGGTTCTCGCCGTTCCTTTGCGCCAGCCGCCTTGCATCACCGGTATCCGGGCCCGCCAATCACCCTCATCGTACGACCGGCGCCGTGCATCGTCAAACCGGCGACGTCCATGTGTGGCCCCGTGCGTGAATCGATCGGTGATCGGCGTCGTGCCGGTGACGAGACGGTTTGTCTTCGATGGGCGATCGGCACCGCGCCCGTGACGAGCGGCCAGCGCCCCGAAACGAGAACCACCCCATTCCGGTCGCGGCGCCGCTTATCACGATCCGCCTCAAACGCGCGCGAAACGGTCATGGCGGCATCACGACCGGTTGCGTCCAAATCGCCGTGCGGACCGTGCGCTGCGGCCCATGGAAATCGACATGCCAGACGCGTACGACGTACGGGCGCGGTCCGCGCGAACAGCCTCCGCGACGTATACTCGCGCGGCCGGTAGGAAAGCCCGCGGCCTTACGGGCTGCGCCCGATCGCTGTGGCGCCGCCGAGACTTTGTTGGTCCAGGTACGCGCGGAACGCGACCGTCTGCGCATCGTTGGGGTTCAACTGCCCTGCATGATCAATTGCGCGTTTCGCTTCGGCGAGCCGACCGGTCATCGCGAGCGCGACGCCGAGGTTGTAATGCGCATCCGCAAAGTCCGGTGCGAGCTTGACGGCGACACGAAGGTGTTCGATACCCGATTCGAATTCGCCCTGTTCCACGAGCAACGCCCCGAGATCGTAGTGCGCGTGCACAAGATTCGGATCGATCCGCACGGCCTCGTCGAGGTGGTGACGCGCCTCGGCGAAGCGCCTCATGTCGAAAAGCGCACCGGCCAGCGCGTAGTGTGTGTTCGCCGACTCCGGCTGCAGGTCCAGGGCTGCGCGAAGTGCCGCCACCGCGCGATCGGGCTGCTTCAGGCCCATGAGCGCCGTGGCGTAGCCCGCCAGCACCTGCGCGCTGCCCGGGTTCCGGCTGAGCAACCGCGTGTAATACGCGTCGGCGTCCTGCCATCGCTGCGCGCGAACCGAGAGGTCCGCCAGCATCCCGAGATGACGATCGACCGCAACGAGTCCCCACCGATCGACGACGCCGAGATGCGCCGCCGCCCGCGCGCTGGCGTCCGCCGCCACGGCGCCGGCCTCCGAGGCGCTCGCCGCTGACGCGCCCGCCTGCACCAGATGGTAGTACCGCCGCCCTTGCCGGCTGTGGTATTGCATCGCGGCGCTGTGGACCGTCACGACGCCGAACACGATCATCATCGCGACGAATGCCCATCCGACGGGCCGCATCCGACCATCATGACGGAGGACAACGCGGTTCACCCGCACCTCCCGCCCGCGGGTGAGCCGAAGCAGCGCAACGCACGAATACGCCGCGATGGCCCCGAGCCCGAGCGTCATGAGAAACGGAAGCAGATCGTACAGACCCCGGTAGATGAACAGCACCGCCAACAGCACCACCGCCATGAGACCGTCTTCCCACCACGCAAAGTCGTACTGCTTCCGCACCGGGCGATCGGACCGAACGGTTTTCGCGAGCGTCGGCCGACCAAACCCATACGACAACGCGCCGTGCGGGCACACCCCGACGCAGTCCAGGTCCTTCAGGCACGTCGGACTCACGACCATGCCGTAACGAGCGACTTCTTCGTGCACGCGCACGCCCGAGCTACACGCGGCCGTGCACGTGCCGCACTGCTGACACTTGTCGTTCACGCGGATCTTGCCGGGCGCCACACGGTCCACGAGCCCGAACACCGCGCCATACGGACACCCGTACAGGCAAAAGCCGCGCGAGCCCAACACGTACACGATCCCGAACCCGACCGTCGCGAACGTCAGCGCAATCATC
>JBHHVO010000019.1:0-17395 GCA_046754365.1 Phycisphaerae bacterium
GGTCTTCGAGGTCGAGCAGCGCCAACCCGATGCGGTAGAGGCATCCGGCCGGGGTCTGCTTCGACCCGTGGTAGATCATGAGCCACCCGTCCTCGGTCTCGATGAGGGGCGGGCTGAGCCCGATCTTGTTGGCGTCCCACCACGAGCCGCGCCGGGCCTCCATGAGGAGCGTGTGGTGGCCCCAGTGGATCAGGTCGGGCGAAAACGAGATCCAGATGTGGGCCTCGCCGGACCGCGGTACGGGGCGATGGATCATGGCCCACCGGCCGTTAAGCCGCCGCGGGAGCAGGGTCGCGTCCTTGTTCTCGGCGGGCATGACGTTGCCGATCCGCTCGAACGTCACGAAGTCCTTGGTGAGCGCGAGCGACACGCCGGGACCGCGCCGGGCATAGCACGTATAGCACACGGCGAAGCGTTCAAGCTCCGGCATCCAGATGACGCGTGGGTCTTCGATCCCCCAGATTTCCTCCGGGTGGTTTTTGGCGTCAGGCAGGAGCGTCGGCCTCGGATCGATCCGCCAACCGTTCACGCCGTTATCGGACCGCGCCGCGCACAGATGCGACTTGCCCGTGCAATCCTCGACGCGGCACAGCAGCAGCGTCTCACCGCTCGGGAGCTTCGCCGCGCCGGCGTTGAACACCGTGTTGACGAAGTACGGCCAATCATACGACGTCAGCAGGGGATTGTCGGGATGGCGGTTCAGCAGGCGTGCACGTGGATCATCACTCTTCGACGGCATCGCTTCAAGTTCTCCTTGAATCCCGTTGACGCTGGCGGCCGGGCCCCGGCGACGCGTCGACACGCGGGGCGGCCTGCAGCGATCGCCGCGGACCATACCATCGGTATCGGTCGTTGCGCCGTTTCAGGCCATGTTCAGCCGCGCCGGGCCGTGCTGTCGCGCCGCGCCGCGTCGGCGCGGCGCGCACGGTGCGGGCCGTATGGGCACGGGTCGGCCCACAACCGCTCAACCAATCTCCGGGGCGTCGCCGGTCTGCATCTCGTTCATGATGAGCAGCGAGAGCAGCCAGGAGAGCACGGATTCGGCCCCTTGGTTGCGATTCACCGCGGACGGTTTGAGCCCGTCGCGGCACCCGCCGGTCTTGAAATCCACGAGCGAGAGCCCGCCGTCGTTCCGGCCCAAATACCACTCGAAGCAACGCCGCATCTCGATGAGCCACGTCGTATCGCCCGAGGCGCGGTACGCGGCCTTGCACGCCCCGATGAGCGCCGCGGGCTCGAGCGGCTGTTGGTCATACATCGCACGGTCGCCGGACCGCGCGTACCAACCCTTGTTGCCAATCACCGAGAGGTGTCCGCCGGGGGACGTCTGCACGTCGAGGAGCCACCGGAGCGTCCGCACGCCGCGGTCGGTCATCTCCGGGCGATCGAGCACGGTTCCGGCGATGATGAGCGCCTGTGGCAGCCGGCCGTTGTCATACGTCACGACGTCCTCGAGCCACGGCCAGTCCGGCGTCGCGTGTTCGCCAAACGCGGTGTGCAGCCGGCGCGCGAGGCGCTCGAGCTGCGACCGCGCCTCCACGTCCTCGTCGTGCCGCCTGAGGTAGTAGTGCAGCCCGAGGATCGCGAACGCCCACGACCGGGGATACTTGATGGCGTCGAACGCGGCGACCTCGGCCCGAAAGAGGTCCTCGGCGATATCGCGCGTGGAGGGGTCCGGGCTGTGGTCGATGACGTAACCCAGCGCCCAGAGCGCGCGACCCTGGGCGTCGTCACTACCGTCCGCCTCGAGCCACCGCCGATCGTAGCTCATGAAGTTGCGAAACCGCCCGACCTCCCCATTGAACGCATAGTGCAGGAACGAGAGATACACCGGGATGTATGGCAGCACGCGCTCGTCCTGAAACAGCGTCCACATCATCGCCGCGACAATGAGCGCCCGGGCATTGTCGTCGATGCAATAGCCGTGCCGCCGGTCCGGTGTGCCGCACACCGCGTGCTGCAGCATGCCCGTGTCATCGGTCATGGTAAACAGGTGCCGCGGGCGTACCTCCGGCAGCGACATCCGCATGATGACCCGGCGGGGGCTCACGCGCTCTCGCGCACGAAGCGATGTCCGCGCCTGTTCACACGTCCGGGCGTACTGGGCCGCGGCCTTGGGCCAGAGCATGCTGCGCCCGTAGGCGTACGCGGCCTTGCGGACCTGCTCCCGTTCCGCGTCGTTCGTGAGCAGCGCGCGGAGGTTTTCCGCGAACCCGGCGGCGTCACCCACCTCGACGAGCCGCCCTCGATCATCCGCCAACAGCTCCCGGGCATGCCAATACGGCGTCGAGATGATCGCCCGACCGCTCGCGAGCGCGTACGCCAGCGTCCCGGAAACAATCTGCTCACGATTCAGGTACGGCGTCACATACGTATCGGCCGCCTGCAAATAGGCGCAAAGGTCGTCGAGCGACACATAGCGATTGTGAAACAGCACGTTCTTCTGGATGCCAAGCTCCACGGCACGCCGCTCGAGCGACAAACGGTACGACTCGCCCGACTCCCGGCGGACGGCCGGGTGCGTCACGCCCAGGACGATGTAGGCCACGTCCGGGACGTCCGGAACCACTTGCGCGAGCGCGTCGAGCATGGTTTCAATGCCCTTGCCCGGGCTCAGCAGTCCAAACGTGAGCACGGTCGGTCGACCCTCCACGCCGAAGCGAGCCTTGAACGGGCCGGTCTCGCCATACGCAATGTCCGGCACGCCGTGGGGGATCACGTGGATCCGCTCGTCCGCGACACCGTACACCTCACCCAACAGCGCCCGCGCCCGCTCGGCCATGACAACCACGGCCGCACTCTGCTCGCAGAGCCGCTGCATGATCCCGAGCTGCACCGCGCTCGGCTCGCTCAGCACCGTGTGCAGCGTCGTCACCACCGGTTTGTCGAGCGGGTGCAAGAGCTCGAACACGTAGTCGCCGCCGGTCCCGCCGTAGAGCCCATACTCGTGCTGGAGCCCGACGACGTCGATCCGGCCGGTATTGATCATGTCGGCCGCATTGCGATAGTCCTCGCGACGATGCTGCCGGACCTCGGCGGTTACCTCCGCGCCATACGCGTATTCACCGTCACGATCGTTCATCGCGAAGATCTGCAGCGCGTGACCGGACGCGAGCGGCTCTGCGTACACGTGGTCGGAGAGCGCGGTGGCCAGGTCGTGTGTAAACGTCGCGATGCCGCATTTCCGCGGTACGTATGAGCCGATCATCACCAGGTTCGGGCGGGTTGCCTGCGCAATCATGTGGTCCTCACGCATTCGGGATAGAAAAAGCCGAGCGTCGGTCGCGCGGGCACGAAAAGCCGCGCTTCGGCCGCGCCCGCAGGCACGCCCGGAGTGTACCGGATTCCACGCACACGCCAAGCGCCGCGCCAGCACCGCCCGGCCCCCGGTCCCGGACCTATCCGCCGATCACGTCCCGTAGCGTCCGCCCCGCGTGGCGGACGTAGTACGCTACGACGCCCACGTCCCCTCCAGCGACCGCCGCACCGGGTTGCCTGCCGCGCCGAATCAGGTACCGTAAC
This sequence comes from Phycisphaerae bacterium, assembly GCA_046754365.1. Taxonomy (GTDB): domain Bacteria; phylum Planctomycetota; class Phycisphaerae; order UBA1845; family UBA1845; genus JBHHVO01. The sequence goes on from JBHHVO010000019.1 coordinate 3,523, forward strand.
ACCGCTGGTGTCGCCGCATCACCCTCGCCGGAGGCGCCGGCCAGGCGTAGGCCCGTCGCATCGCCATGAAGCGGTGCGCTGTGGCCCGACGCGCCGGTCGGCGGCGCTGTGGACGGCTTCGGCGGCGGGACGTTGTTCCGATCAGGTATCGCAGGTAGCAGCATCATGACAGCATCACGCGTCGCGGTCGTGTTCGGGAGCGAATCCGATTGGCCGGTTATGGAGAAGTGCGTCAAGCAGCTCGAGACGTTCGGCCTGCGTCCCGTCATCGAGATCATGAGCGCCCACCGCAACCCGGAGCGCGTCCGTGAGTTCGCCGCCAACGCCCAGAGCAGCGGGCTCGAAGTCGTGATCGCCGGCGCGGGCATGTCGGCCGCGCTGGCCGGCACGTTGGCCGCCCATACGTGCGTACCTGTCATCGGCGTCCCCGTGAGCACGGGCGCGTTGGGCGGACTCGATGCGATGCTCGCGACCACGCAGATGCCGCCGGGCGTCCCCGTCGCGAGCGTCGGTCTCGACGCACCCGGCGCGACGAACGCCGCGCTGCTCGCCGTTCAGATTCTCGCGCGCGGCGATGCGAAGCTCGCCGCCGCATACACGACGTTCAAGGCCGAGCAGGCGGGTGCGGTCCAGGCGAGGAACCGGGCGCTGTTGGACAAGCTCGGGCGATGACCGTCGCCCCGCCGAAGTCCATCGAATGGGTCGGCGGCATCGACGGCCACATCGCCATCATCGACCAGACACGCCTCCCCGGCGAACTCGTCACGATCACGTGCCACAACGCGAACGCGGTGTACGAAGCGATCGCATCACTCCGCATCCGCGGCGCGCCCGCGATCGGCGTCGCCGCCGCCATGGGCGTCGTGCTCGGCGTTCGGAACTTCCCTGACCCGTGGCGTACGCCCGGCCAAGGCGATGACGCCGGAATCCCCGATGCGCACGCCGCGCCCGGCCCGGGCGCACCGCGCAAAGACCAGGCCGCTCTGCGCGGCGTGTCGCGACATGACGTGTCACCCGCCGCGACGCCGGACGCGCAGGCGCCGGCCACCGCACGGCGGTCACACCGCCGGACGACCGGCATGCGGCGGGGCGTGCTCGCGCGGATCGACGATGTTTGCGATTACCTCGTCGGCGCTCGGCCGACCGCGGTGAATCTCTCGTGGGCGCTGGAGCGCATGCGACGACACGCCCGCGCACAACCCGGCGACACGACCGACGACATCGTTCAAACGCTTCTCGCCGAGGCGCAACGTATCCGGCAAGAAGATGCGGACATGTGTCGCGCGATCGGGCGCGCCGGCGCACACCTCATCCGCGACGGTATCGGCGTACTCACGCACTGCAACGCCGGCGCGCTCGCGACCGCCGGCATCGGCACCGCGCTCGCCCCGCTCTACACGGCCCACGACGCGGGCGTGCGATTTCGCGTGTTCGCCGATGAGACCCGTCCCCTGCTGCAGGGTGCTCGGCTCACCGCCTGGGAACTCAACCGAGCGGGCGTCGACGTGACGCTCCTTTGCGACAGCATGGCCGCGGCGCTCATGCGCGACCGCAAGGTCGACATCGTCATCACCGGCGCCGATCGCATTGCCGCGAATGGCGATACCGCGAACAAGATCGGCACGTACGCCCTCGCCGTGCTGGCCCGCGCCCACGACGTGCCGTTGTACGTCGCAGCGCCGAGCACGACGTTCGATCTCGCGATCCCCGACGGCCGCGCGATTCCCATCGAGTACCGTAGCCCCGACGAGCTCCGCGCCGGATTTGGCCCAAGGACCGCCCCGCCGGACGTGCCGTGCTATTGCCCGGCGTTCGACGTCACGCCGGCCGAGCTGATCCGCGGCATCGTCACCGAACGCGGCATGATCCAACCCGTCGACCGGGATCGCATCCGCACGGTCCTCGGCTAGCCCGAAGCTCGGGGCGTGGCCAACACGGGAACACGCGCGCCCGGGCTCGCCTGTGCCGGGGCTCGCGTACTATGACGCCCCGAATCGCTCGACGATGTCCTCGCGGCTTTTTCCGAGGATGTCGTGCTTCTTGCCGATCTTCGTGAACGCCTCGATCGCGCGGTCGATGTGTGAGAAGCCATGGGCGGCCGAGAGCTGAACCCGGATGCGCGCGAGTCCCTTGGCGACGACGGGGAAGAAGAACCCGATAACATAGATGCCCTCGTCGTAGAGATCGTGTGCGATGGTCTGGGCGAGTCTTGCGTTGTAGAGCATGATCGGCACGATCGGGTGGTCGCCGGGTTTGATGTCGAATCCGGCGTCGGTCATGCCCGTGCGGAACCGCTTCGTGTTGGCTTCGAGCTTGTCGCGCAGTTCCGTTGTCTCACTCAGGAGATCGATCACCGCGAGCGACGCCTTGATGACAACAGGCGAAACCGTGTTGCTGAACAGATACGGCCTGCTGCGCTGGCGAAGCAGCTCGATGATCTCGCGCCGGCCGGACGTGAAGCCGCCCGACGCCCCGCCGAGCGCCTTGCCGAGCGTCGACGTGATGATGTCCACGCGGCCCATCGCCCCACGGTATTCGGCCGATCCGCGCCCGGTCCGGCCGATGAAGCCGGTGCAATGACAGTCGTCGACCATGACGAGCGCGTCGTACTTGTCCGCGAGATCACAGATCTTGTCGACCTGCGCCACCGTGCCGTCCATGCTGAACGCGCCGTCGGTGGCGATCATACGGTAGCGTGCGTCCTTGGCTTCGATGAGCTTCGCCTCGAGGTCGGGCATGTCGTTGGTTTTGTAGATGTAGCGCGTGGCCTTGCAGAGGCGTATGCCGTCGATGATGGACGCGTGGTTGAGCGCATCGGTGATGATGGCGTCATCCCTACCGAGCAGCGGCTCGAACAAACCCCCGTTCGCGTCGAAGCACGCCGCGTAGAGGATCGTGTCGTCCGTGTCGAGAAACGCGCTGATCCTGCGTTCGAGCTCCTTATGGATATCCTGGGTACCACATATGAATCGTACGCTGCTCATACCATATCCGTGCGTTTCCAGCGCGTCCTTCGCGGCCGCGATGACCTTGGGATGCGATGAGAGACCAAGGTAATTATTCGCGCAAAAGTTGATGACGTCCTTCTGGGGACTGTCGGCCGGAAACACGACACGAATATCCGCCGCCTGCGGCGACGTGATGTAGCGCTCCTGCTTGTAAAGCCCCGCATCGCGAATCGATGCGAGCTCTTTCTGAAGGTCATGTTTCATTCGGCCGAACATCGGACAACTCCTTCGATATGCGGGACCACCAAGGCGTCAGGAATACCAACGTTGATGCCACATCCGAACCCAGGTGTGTTCCTGGGTTGATCGGGAATCTCGTTCATCGATGCACCGGCGATCCCGTAATGTTCGGGTCGATCTTCCGTTCGCGCTGCGACTCGGGGATTTCCGCGGGGCGGCCGCCGTTCGGCAGCAGCACGATCTTGCACGCATCGCCTCGTTCCAGCATCGCCATGGCGTCGTTCATGTCGTCAAAACCGACGGTCTTGGTCACGAGCGGCCGCAGATCGACCACGCCGTCCTCGAGCAGCCACCGTGTCTTGTACCACGTGTCGAAGATGCGCCGCCCGTTGAGCGCAAGGACCGTCAGGTTCTTGAAAATCATATTCTCGGCGACATCGATCTCGACCGGCCTGGCGGGGATGCCGAAGAGCGTCACGCGCCCGCCGTTGCGCACGACCCGGAACCCGGCGGTAATCGCGGACGGGGCGCCGCTCATCTCCAATACGTTGTCGACGCCGTATCCCCGGTTGGCCTCCACAATCGCCGACACGACGTCCACATCCGCGCAGGACACGTCGAACACGTAATCGGCCCCCATCTTCCCGGCCAGGTCCATGCGAAACGGGTTGATATCCGTGGCGAAAACCGCCTTGGCGCCGACGGCCTTGCAAATGCCGATGGTGAAGAGCCCGATCGGCCCGCACCCCAGCACCGCCACCGACTGACCCGAGATATCCTGGTTCATCGTGACGAACACCGCGTTGCCGAACGGCTCCTGAAGCGTCGCGATCTCCGGCGGGAGTTTGTAGCGGTCGTTCTGCCAGATCACCTTCTCGGGCACGACGACGTAATGGGCGAACGCGCCGTCGCGGTCGACACCGAGAATCTGCGTATGCGGGCACATGTGTGCCTGGCCCGTGCGACATTGATAACACAGGCCGCAAGTCACGTGGGATTCGGCCGACACATAATCCCCGACCGATACGTTGCGCACCTTGTCGCCGGTCGCCACCACCGTGCCGCAAAACTCATGCCCGAGCGTAAGCGGCGGTTTGATGTGCCCTTGCGACCAGCCGTCCCAGTTCCATATGTGCAGGTCCGTGCCGCATACGCTCGCCGCTTCGACGTAGACCAGGACGTCCTCGGCACCGGGCTCGGGCACCGAAACCCGTTCCACCTCCAGGCCGCGGGCGGGCTTCGTCTTGCGAACGGCGAGCATCGTGTCAGTCACGCGTATACGATCCCCTGCATCCGAACCCATGGAAACGACGTCCACATGGATCACATCCAGGCTCGTCGCCCGACCACACGCCCGTCCTGAACCCGACGACAATCACGCTATCCCTAACGCCGCGCCGACCGTCAGGGAGGGGCCTGGGGCACGCCCCCTACGGCGCGGACCGCCGTTCGGCGTCCCGGTCGGACTCGATCGGCTGGATCACCCAACCATACCCCCGCCACGCACGCGGCTGAGCGAAATCCGACGCCCGCACACCGGTATTGATGGATTTCGCCGATAGATCCGGAAAATCGGCGGTATTGGTCTCGAATCCGTTCTTCGTCACCACAACACGAACCGGCAAATGCACATCGCGAAGAATAAAGAACTCCACTTTCTTGTATTTGCGCGCCACGCGACTATCCGCCTTCGGGATGCAGACGAGATGGTCCGCACCCGGCGGATCACCCTTGGCCGGCGCAACCAACGCGACATCGAAGCTCCCACGAATGTCTTCTTTCTTATGGCCGAACGGAAGTGGAAACGGCGAGTTCTCGATGTCGAAGAGGTTGATCCTCTCGCCCGGACGCGCAACCTGCTGCTTGGTCACCTGCCCGACACGTTCGATGGCTGAATACGCCCACGCACCGTCGAACAGATACCACTGCTTCTGTTTCTTCGGTCGTACGTCGTCCACCTTGGTCCGGTCGAAGTAGATGAGAATCCGGGGATTCGGTTCCGCCATTTGAAGCAGGATCGTGCCCTCCTTCTCTCGCCGCGTGAGGTTGAGCCGATCATCCTCGACGTAGCGAACCTTGCAGCGAATGTCCTTAAGGCCGTCGCCACGCCGCTCGAGTTCGGTCAGGATTGTATCCACACGCCGTCGCATCGTGTCGACGGACGCACCCGGCGGCGGCGGTGCGGGCGCAGGATCAGCGAGCGCGGCGACGGCCGTCACCAGGGTCAATAGCATCGTGTCGCCGTCTCCTTCTTCTGGGTGCACACCGAGCGTCGACGCGCCGGACATCGGTCACACATCGCAACACCACGCACGTCACCCCCAACATGCTATATGGCCGCGCAGCGCGCCGCAACCGCGCCCGTCGCGCGACACCACGGGTGAACGCCCGCGTCCAAGCGTTCTGGGGGTACGTCAGGGAGCACGCGCGATGCCATGCACCACCGCGAGCGGCGGCAAGCCCTATGCGGTCACATGGGTGCGGGCGCGGTGCGGCCCGGCGCGGGTGCGGCTGTGCTGTCGAACCAGCAACCCTTCCGCCGGCGATACGCATCCACCCAGCCGAACGGGACCGCCGAGTATCGCCCGAGGCGCAGATACCACCCCGCCGCGCGTAATGCGGCGCGCTTTGCATCGAGGCCGCGCGGGACGTGCGCGCCCGCGCCCCGTTTCACGAGCACGAGCGGCGTCCACGTCGGCTCGCCGTCAACCAGTGCCAGGCCGCGCCGCTCATAAAGACTCAGATCGCCGCTGTACCGCCGGTTCGATTTGAGGTGCGTCGCGTTGCTTGGATGAATCATGTAGAACGGCGCGTGAACGATGAGGCGCCCTCCGGGCCGAAGATACCCGACAAGCGCCTCCACCATCGCGGGCGGGTCCGGCACATGCTCGAGAACGTCCAGACACACGACCACGTCGTATGCCCCCTCCGGTATGTCCGTCTGCTGCGTCAGCGTCGTGACATGCACGTCGCACACCGCGAAGACGCGCCGCGCGAACGCCTCCGCGTGGCCGGCCACCTCGAAATACGTCACACGATGACCCGCCATCGCGAGGTACGCCGAGTCGAACCCGATCCCGTCCCCGACACTGAGCACGTCCGCCGGCCCGTCGAACGCCCCGGCGAGATGGCGCCCGATCCAACCGCGCATCCGACGCTTGAGCCTGTTGCGGTTCCATATCACGAGTTCATACAGGAACGCGTCCGTCTCCCCGTAAAAACGGATCAGGTCGTCGTTCCACGTATGCGGGGAGAGCCCGGCATCGCGAAGCGCCGTCGCGACGCTGCTCCCCGGGCGGTCAAACTCCACACGAAGTCGCGCGCGGACCGACGCCTCCGGTTGACCGGTCAAATCGGCGATCCATGACACGACCAATCCGGCATCGCGGAACGGCCGGGGAAGCGTGGAAGGAAGCTTCATGGTGACGCCCTCGCCGCGGCGCTCGACGCGGTGCGGGCCGGTGCACCAACCATCGACAGGACAAGACCCCCACGCGGCAACCGGTCCGGCCCCCGAGCCACACGGGCTGCGTACCGCGGCACCCGGATCAGGTGGACAATCCGCCGGACACGCCACGCCGGACCGCCCGCGGTGTGCAACCGCAGCGAGGCCGTCCGGCTGCGCAACGGCATCGGCGTTGGAAGGTTCTCAGCGCACCGGGCGCAGGCCCCGGTAGCATGTGGCGCAGCGGGCAGGTGGGCTCGCGCCCGCCGCTCCGACGGGCGAGCCCCTACGCCACGGATTCGGTCATGGCCCCGTCATCCAAACAATCCGCTCGCCACCAGCCACGCCCGCGCCCCGCCCTGCCGCTACGGCCCAGTGAAGCCAAGCTGGAATAGCTCGAAATCCTCCATGTCGACGTCGCCGTCCGACGCCGCATCGAATGCCGCGAGGCATGCCGCGACATTCGCCGGATCCGCGGGTGTCGGCGGCACATCCGGGCCCCCGATGCAATCGGCGAACGCCGCGTGGTCCGCCAACGTGATCATGAAGTCCAGGTCGAAGTCGCCGAACAACTGTGTGCACGGGAACACCGAAACCCGGACATCATCCACCGCCGCCTCAATGAGCGACGGCTGACCGGCGTCCGACGCGATGAATTCCAACTGAACCTGCGACGTCGGCGCCACGAAGTCTGCGACCGTGAACTCATGGAACATCCATCCGCCACTCGTGCCGTCGCCGGTCGGCCCGATCGTCTCTACGTTCGTCCACGTCGCGCCGCCGTCGTTCGACACGTTCACGAGGAACACGTCCGCCCCCGGGGACCCGCCGGCGCTGTTCGAATACCACCGCCAGTAGCTCAGCACCGCATCCGGCGTACCCGAAAGGTCCATGACGGGCGAGAACAGCGTCGTCTTACCGTCGTCCACATCGTTCGCGCCGGCCCCGTCACCCGGCACCTGCTGGCCGGTCACGAAACACATCGTACCCGGGTCCGGTGTATGATCGTCCTCAGGTTGGGCCGACGTGCCGACCGGATCCACGCGCTCCCATACGCCGGTCGTCGCGGTGTCGTCGGCCGCGCCGACCGTCCACCCGGACGGCACCTCGAGCGTATCTTCGAGTTCGGTGAGTTCCGCGAGTGCCGCCACCGCCGAGTATGTAGTCGCCGGCGCCGTGCCGGGATCCCGGAACGTCACGCCGCTCGTCGTCACGACCTCGAAGTAGAACGAAACCCGCGTGCCGCAATCGATCGGCGGGAACACCGCCTCATACAGACCGCCGCCGAGCTCCGTGAGCGGCTGCTCCACAAAACCGGCCCCGGCGTCGTAGATCAACTTCGCGCTGCCCGGCGCGATCACGCCGCCGCCCCCGGGCGTCAGCGCGACGAGGATCGTGTCGCCGTCCGGGTCGATCACGTCCGGCAGGCCGTCCGGATAGCTGAACGACACCGACTCGACCCCCATGGTCCACACGAACAGCCCCTTCTCCAGGTCGCTGCCGATGAACACACCGCTCGGGAAGAACGGGTATACGTTCCATAGCCCGTTGAAGTTCGGGTTGTCATCCTCGGGCCACGTATCGAAATACGCGATCTCCACGCCGTTGAGTGGATCGGCGCTCATGTCGAAGATCCGCACGCCGCTGCGGTAGTTCGCCTCGAACAGAAGATCACCGACCGTGTAGATGTTGTGTCCGATCGATGTCACGCCGTTCGTGAACGTCGACGCCACGAACGCGTTCGCCAGGTCCGACACGTCCACCACGATGGTCGTCGTCGGAAGGCCGAAGTCACTCTCGTCGAGCTCGTCGTTCACATACGCGAGCTGCGCGTCCGCCGAAAGCCATACCTGGTGTGAATACGCCGCGTTCCCCCAGAACACGCGCTTGATGTTGATGATGTTGCTCTTGTCCGTCACGTCGAGGATGTCCAGGCCCGTCTCGACCCACCCGCCGTTGAACCCCGAGCTGCAGTACGCGATTTGCTTGCCGGCGTTGGGACCATCCGTGAACGTCACGATCTCCGCGTCATGAACATACCGGTCCAGCCATTGCCCGACGAACACCGGGTTCGCCGGATCAGCCAGGCTGTAGATCCGAAGCCCGTTGTTGTTGCCGCCGCACCGATACAGGAACCCGCTCGCCTCGTCGATCGCCACGTTGTGCGACTTGACCGTCCCGCCGTCGGTCACGCTCCCGACGAGCGTCACCACGCCGTTGTCGATGTCGGCCATGTCGATGACCTGAATGCCGCCGCCGCCCTCACTCACCGCGTACGCATAGTGCTGATACACCTTGATGTCGCGCCAAAGGCTCGTCGGGCCCGTGATCATCGCGACGATCACCGGATTGTCCGGGTCCGTGATCTCGACGAACGCCGTCCCGTGCGACAACCCCATCAGCGCGTACTCGCGACCCGACGCGGGCACGTACCCCCAACAGTCGTTGCCGTTCGAGATCTGAGGACCGAAATCACCCAGCGGCAGCCAGCTCCGAAGCATCACGCCGTCGAACGGGAAGTTCACCGGCGGACCACCCGCCATGCTGCCGCCCCGATACCCCGGACCACGATACGGCGGAATCCGGTCGCGCGTCTTCGGATCGTCTGGATGCGCCAACGCAACCGATGCCGTCACCACAACCGACAACCCGACCAGCACGTGCAGAACACGATGACGCATGGCACACTCCTTACGTTGATTCACAACACCAAGCTTCCAGTCGACCACATGACCGGACGCCGCGCCGCCCCCACCCCATACGAAAACGGCACCAGCCACGATCCCCCGCGCGACGGACCCCACAACCAACGGCCGCACCGGCACGCAATCACGCCGACAAACGATCCCAACCCGCCCGTATGCCGATCACCGCTCACGTGGCGCCGCACCGCGCACGATACTGTAAGTTTACCGGACCGGCCGCCCCACGTCTACCCCCACTTCGAACGCTTCTCGATCGGGTCGCCGGGAGCGTATCACGAAACCGGGCACACGCCGGCGAATGTCTCCCGGCACCCACCGCAGCGGCCCGTCGGGGGGTCGCCGGCGCCGGCGCGCGGGGAACGAGTGCCCCGGATGCCTCCCGACGGCGGAACCGCGATCGCGTGGTCGTGTGTCGCACGGCCGCCCAAACGGTGCAACGGCGATGGGACGCATCCGCCCCACCGTTACCCGCGTGGTGGACGTTGACCTTCCGGAACGCACGTGCTACGGTCGCGACCCGCCCGACGGTGGGACACCGCGCGGGGTGTGCGAAGCGACGGCCGAGCACATCGTTTCCCGTCGTCCGCAACGGCCCGGGCATCGCGATCCGAGGTTTCGTATGCAGCCGACACGCCCCCAGTCCATCGCATGACGCCTGCCACGCGCGGACTCCGGTCGGCCCTCGTCGCTGCCGGCACCGCGTCGCTCGTCGCCGCGCACGGATGTGCACTGCGCACCGATCGGCCGGTGACGCCCGTGGCGCGTGCTTGGGCGATGCACGACCCACCGCCGACCGACGAGGTCGCCGCGCATGCGTCGCGATCCATCGCCGGCGACCGTAGTTCCGTCGGGGCAGTGGCCCACGGTGATCCGCCCATCGCGACGGTGAACGGTCGGCCGATCCCGCGGCGTCGCGTCGTGGAACTGCTGCTGAAGAGCCACGGCCCGCGTGTGCTCGATGATCTGATCGTGTTGGACGCGGCCGTCGCGGAGGCGTCCCGGCTCGGTCTCACTGTCACACAGGCGGACATCGACCGGGAATACCGGGATTCGTTGCGACAGCTCGCCGACCCGCTCGGCAAGATGGTCGCCGACGACCTGGACGCGGCCGAAGCGGAGCGCCTGCTTGAGGCCGTGCTGGCCGAGCGCAACATCGCGCGCGATGAGTACGCCCTGCTCGTTCGGCGCAACGCGTACCTGCGCAAGATCGCCGAGGCACATGTCCGCATCGATGACGACGATCTCCGCGCGGAACTCGCGCGCCGCTACGGCCGGCGCGTGCAGGTCCGGCACATTCAGCTCGCGACGCGGCGGGCGGTCGACGAGGTCCTGCGCCGACTCGCGGCCAACGAGGACTTCGCACGGATCGCGCGAACCTACAGCGCGAACACGATCACGGCTCGGGACGACGGCCTGCTACCGCCGTTCTCGCGCGAAGACGACGATGTGCCGCGGCCGTTGCGCGACGCCGCATTTGCGTTGAACGTCGGGGACGTCTCCGGCGTGGTTCGCGTCGGTGCATGGTATCATGTGCTCAAGCTTGAACGGACCCTGCCGGCCGAGCGCGTGGCGCTCGCCGCCGTCCGCCCCGAGCTGGAGCGGCGACTCCGCGAGCGCGGAGGCCAGGCCGCCATGCCGGATTTGCTGGACAGGCTGCGCACGCAGGCCCGCATCGAAATCCACGATCCGGTGCTGCGCGACGCATACGCCGCGCGACACGCGAACGTGTTGCGTGAGCGCTGAGCACGGACCCGCATGGATCCGCGGCGGCGTTCGGCTGGTGAGCCGTAAGCCGTGAGCCGTAGGCGGTAAGCCGTAGGCCAAAAGCCGCAGGCCGGCAGCGGTGTTCGGTGTTCAACGTCTGGCGTGCGGCATGCGTCGCGCCGCAGAAACGTGCGAACGTGCAAGGCGTGCGCCCGAAAGCCGACCTCAACCACGGTGTTGGGAACACCGACGGCGAGCGAGGGGCTCTGTAGGCGTATAGCGCAAGGTTGCATCAGGGCGGCTGCAACCCATGTGGGACCCGCTTTCCAGCCGGTCGCATCGGCCCAGGGAGCGCCTCTGACCGGCTGGAAACCGGTCCCACAAGCAAAAACCACCGACCTTGCGCTGTACGCCCGGGACGCGCTCATCGTTGTTTGGGGAAGTCTCACGGATGGCGCAGGCCGGTGGATCCAGCGCCGCGGTGACGGAGCCGCCGGTGGGTTAGCATCAAAAAGGGAGCATAGTGTGGGCGGACAACGCAGGTATCGGTCGGTTTTGTTGCTCGGATGTCCCGGCTCGGGAAAGGGTACGCAAGGCGAAGTGCTCGGACGGTTGCCGAATATGCTCCACCTGGCGATGGGCGACATCTTCCGCAGCCTCGACAAGGCCACGGACCTGGGCCGGGAGTTCCTTTCGTATGCCACGAAGGGGTTGCTCGTCCCCGACGAACTCACGATCCGCGCGTTCCGACAGCACGTCGACGGTCGACTCGAACACGGCACCTACGACCCCGCGTACCACACGCTTATCCTCGACGGCATCCCACGGACACCGGCCCAGGTGGACCTCCTCGCAGATGTCATCGACGTCAAGCGCATCGTGCACCTCGTCATCGACGACAACGACGTCATCATCGCGCGGCTCCGCGGCCGAGCCGCCAAGGCCGACCGACCAGACGACGCCGACGTGGAAGTCATCCGCACACGCATACAGGTCTACGAGCGCGAAACCTCGCCCGTCATCGACAAATACCCGAACAGCCTCGTGGCCAGGGTCAACGCCGACCAACCGCCCCTGGCCGTCCTCCGTGACGTGGCCGACTGCCTCGTCACCGCCGTCCCGGCGAAGGTGTAGCCGCCCACGCCGCGCCGCCCACATACCTGCATCGTTGATGTGCGTGGCTGCGGCGACGCATCAGCATCCCGGTGCGACCATCGGACACAGTCGGTCGCCCGGCCGCCGCGCCACCGGTTGGTTGTTTCTCGCCTTACCCCGTAACACCAGCCGGCCCCTGCGCCGTGCACGTCGTCGATGACTCCGACGGGACTTGGGGGCTCGCCGCGACGCCGCCTGCGCCGGCGTCACAGGAACCGCGAAGCGACCGCACCGCAGGACGCATGGGGCGCACCGCGCGTAGTGCAGAGCGCCCTGTGCGTTGGTTCCAATGGGCGCGATAGGATCTCACGGCGCGTGCCGTCTTGTGGTGCATGCGCCAGGTGCGCGACTGCGCCGCACAGCGGCACCTACCGGACTTCTTGATCCTTCACCGTCACACCGCCGCCGGTCCCAGGTCCCATACGTCGGATCGCCACGACCTGACGGACTCACAGCACGCCTGGTTCGGCCCCCGGCGAGCCGGGACGCAACGACGGATCCAGCAGAGGCAGGATCGCGGCCCGGATGCGCTGGGCGACGGCCAGGGCTTCGGCGGTGTCCTCTTGGGAGGGCCAGAACTCGTTGTCGTAGCGCAGCTTCACGGCGTAATCGGTCAGCGAGGCCACCTCTGGTTGATGAAGGTTCAAGCTCGGCTCCGTGAGGTCACAAAGCCGGGCCAACTCGTCCCGGTCATGCGTGAAGGGAAACGGGCGGTTGCGCCAGGCCGGGAATCCCTTGATGTACTTCTCGGCGGCCTGCTGGCAGTGAAAGCAGGCCGTGTCATAGGGACCCGGACCGGCCAGCAGCGCTCGGGCCCCCGCCAGATCGCTTTCCGCCTTGGCGAACCAGCCCTTGGCCAGGTCAGCCGGGCCTTTCATAGAGGACCCTCCCTTCACGAAGAACGGTGCTGACAAACGCGAGTGCCACCTGGGCCCAATCCTGAATCTCCGCCGGCGTGTACACGACGATATCTTTGCGGTGATGGATCCCCGTCAGAGCCATGCGGTATCGCGTGGCCCGCTTGTGCGGCTGCAAGTGGGTGGCTTCCTCGACGATCAGCAGATCCAGGTCGCTGTCGGGCCGGCCCTCGCCGCGGGCATGAGAGCCGAACAGGACAACCTTCAGCGGCCGTCCGACCGTGAGGATCCGCCGCACCACTTCCTCCAAGAACGCGTCATCGACCGTGGGCGTGTTCATGGCATTCATGGCCTGGACTCCATGCGGAAGATCATAGCCACGACCAGCAGCCTTGGGAAGGTGACACACCAAACCCTGTCCAACACGGCCGAAACGGCCCACACCGTCGCCCCCACCTCCAGCGGAGACGGGCCACCCAGCCGCGCAAACGCACGAGGCGCACCGCTCACCGAGCAGCACGCCTCGAGTCGCCGGTCCGACGGCAGGTGTAGGATCCCCGGTGCCGATCATCGTGCGCCACAAGCGCTACGTGTGTCGCGACGCCGCACGGCGGACCCTGCAGGACTGCCTCATCCCTCATCCTTCATCCTTCATCCTTCATCCTTCACCGTCACGCCGCCGCCGCCCGACGCCGCCGACCAAACACAACCGTCCCCACCGTAAGCGCCAGCACCGTCAAGACGATCAGACCCCATACGGAAACGGTGGGGAGAAGATTGATACGACCGATGACCCAGCCCGCGGAGTCCCCAACCCCC
>JBHHVO010000020.1:0-17182 GCA_046754365.1 Phycisphaerae bacterium
TCGGTCTTGCCCACCTCGAGCAGCAGGTTGAAGTTCTGCATGTTGCGGGCGCCGATCTGGAGGATGTCGGCGTACGCGCATACGGTTTCGACGTCGCGCGGATCGGTCACCTCGGTAATCGTCGGCATGTCCAGGAGCTCGCCCGCTTCCTTGAGCAGGACAAGCCCCTCCTGACCCATGCCCTTGAATGAGTACGGCGAACTCCTCGGTTTGTACGCGCCGCCGCGCAGGATCGAAGCGCCGGCCTCCTTCACGCGCCGGCCGACGTCGAACAGGATCTCCCGGCTTTCGATCGCGCACGGGCCGGCGATGACGTTGACGTGCGGTCCGCCGACGCGGATGCCTTTGATGTCAAGGATCGTGTCGGCCTCATGAAACTCCCGCGACGCGAGCTTATACGGCTGCGTGACCACGATGACCTGGTCGACGCCCGGGAGCTGCTCGAGCTGCTGCTGCGTCTGCGGCGTGCGCTTTCCGATCGCCCCGACGATCGTGCGGAACTCGCCCTTCGACGGGTGCGGCACGAACCCGAGCTCGCTGATGCGGTCCACAACCCCCTGCACGTCGTCGTCGGCGACGCCGGACTTCATCACCACGATCATGTCCATGGCTAATTCGCTGGTGCGCCCTCAAAATGTTCGACAGTAACAGGTCGGTATGCCGCTGCCGGGTGAGCGGTGCAGGCCTGCGTTAGGGGTACATGGCCGACGCGCCGGCCCGCAGCCGAAGCAGCGCCACACCCTCGCCACGCGGACGCACCGCTCAGAAGGCGGTCCACACAGCGCCGATGCCCGGCGCCCCATCTACAACCCCCGTAACCTCAAGGGGTTGCGCCCCCCACATCCATATGAGCCTACCAGAATCCGCCCAAATGTCAACGACCACGCGCACGGTCAGCCGACGATATCTCGACGCACCGGCGCGGCGCAGACGCCGCGCCGCGGTCAATTGTCGGAGAAGAACTCCGCGAGCCCCGACGCGCACGTCGTGCATTGGGGCCACGCCGACGGGTTGCACGCGCCGACCGCCACGTCGACCGATTCGGCCACGGTCGATCCCGCGTTGAGGCCTGATTGAACGGTCGCCTCGAGGTTCAGGATTTGTGCGTCGCTTAGCGGAGCACACGCCACGCGAAGTTGCTCGGTGACGGCCGGATCCGGATGCGGTGGTGGAGCGTCCGGCACGGGCGGGTCCGGGTCAGGTACGTCCGGCTCGAGCACGCCCGACCCGGCCGCCTGCGGCTCGTCCGATGAAACCATGTCGGTCGTGTCCACCGGCATGGCCCCGCAGCCCGACCACGCGCAAGCCCCCACCGCACACGCCGCTACCGCCCCCGGCACGCATAATCCCGATCTCGCCATGGCACGATCCTCCAACCTCGTCCCGGCAGGCGTCACCCGGCGAACGCTTCGCCGGTGCGGCGTCCCACGAACCCGATCGTCCGCGCGCCGTGTCACCTCATGGCCACCCGACAACGCAGCGCATCACGTCAAATCACGGAATCACACGGCGAGGGACACACGCTCCGGCCCGATGGCACGCGGCACGGTGCGCCCACCCGCCCGGTGGTACCGCCGTAGAGAACCGTAGCGCCCGTTTACGCGTCATCGGCCGCCGAGCCGGTGACGCGCCGGCGGCCGACAGGCTGGTCGACCCCAACCGGACACCCGAGTCGCAAGACCGACGTTCCGCGCATCTACCGGCCGCCGTCGCAGCGCTGAGCGTTGCACGAGCATCGGCCCGGTGCGCGTACGCCACACGCGCGCTGTTCCTTGGCCGAAACGTACGCACCGCTTCATGCACCGCGCGCGTCGGCCACGCTTTATTTGTAGGCGCGTTCAAGCACCGAGTTTCGATTTCTTTTGTCGATTGTTGTGCGGCCGCAACGCGGGCCAACGTCCCCCCCGCACCGATGTGCTCGGGCACCGATGCCCGCGCGGCGCGACGGCGTCAGTTGATTTTCACGGGGCCGGGGTCTACATTCTGGCGCGCTGGCGGCCACCGCCTATCGGTGCGGCCCGCGCAAGGAGCGACGCAGTGGCGATTGCATACAACGAGCGAACGCACCGGTGCGGTGAGCTGCGGGCCACCCACGTCGACGGCGCCGTCGTGCTGGCCGGCTGGGTCAACAGCAGCCGCGACCACGGCGGCATGACCTTCGTCGATCTTCGCGACCACACCGGCATCACACAGCTCCGCTTTAACCCGGACGTGGCGGCTGAAGCCCATACGGCCGCCCGCGGCCTGCACAACGAGGACGTCATCGCCGTCACCGGCAAGGTCGTAAGCCGCGGGGATTGGGTCAATCCCAAGCTGCCCACCGGCGAGATCGAGGTCGAGGTGGCCGAGCTCGATGTACTCAGCCGGTCGGCCCCACTGCCGTTCCAGGTGAACGAGCGCGGGGATACGAGCGAGGAGACACGGCTACGGTATCGGTTCCTCGACTTTCGGCGCCCGGAAGTGCAGCGCACATTCCGGATGCGGCACCGCATAGCGAAGGCCGTCCGCGACTACATGTCCGACAACGGGTTCGTGGAAATCGAGACCCCGTTTCTCACGAAATCCACGCCGGAAGGTGCCCGCGACTACCTCGTACCGTCGCGCGCGCGCACCGGAGCTTTCTATGCCCTACCGCAATCGCCGCAGATATTCAAGCAACTCTTTATGATCGGCGGGTTTGATCGCTACTGTCAGATCGTGCGGTGCTTTCGCGACGAGGACCTCCGCGCCGACCGCCAGCCGGAGTTCACGCAGGTCGACATGGAGATGGCGTTCGTCCAGCCCGACGACGTCATGGCCGCGGTCGAGGGCTGCGTCAGGCGCATGTTCTCGGCCGGAATCGATGTCGGTATCACGACGCCGTTCGCCCGGATGACGTACGATGAAGCCATCGCGCGATTCGGGACCGACGCACCGGACACGCGTTTCGGTCTCGAGTTATGCGACGTCACCGACATTGTCCGTGGATGCGATTTCAAGGTGTTTCGCGGCGCGATCGACGCGGGCGGCGTCGTGCGGTGTTTGGTGGCACGGAACAGCGCGAAACTGACGCGCAAGGTGACCGACGGCCTCGCCGACGAGGTCAAGGGCATCGGCGGCGCAGGCCTGCCGATCACCAAGGTCATCACGGAGGAAGGCCGACCGGCGTTTTCCACCGGCATCGCCAAGTTTATCCAACCGCTCTGCGGACGGATTTGCACGGCCGTCGACGCCGTGGAAGGCGACACGATTTTCTTCATGCCGGGCAGCGCCGCCGACGTCGCGAAGTACCTGCACTCTGTCCGGACGCGGCTCGCGGACATCCTCGGGCTCATTCCCGACGGTCAGTGGAACCTCGTGTGGGTGTCGGATTTCCCGCTTTTCGTCTGGGACGATGAGGAGCAACGGTGGTTCAGCACGCACCATCCGTTTACCGCCCCGCGAGACGAGGACATCGCGCTGCTCGACTCAGACCCCGGGCGGGTTCGCAGCAAGGCGTACGACCTGGTCCTCAACGGCACCGAGATGGCCGGTGGGAGCATCCGAATCCACCGGCAGGACGTGCAGCACAAGGTCTTCAAGACGCTGGGTATCGGCCCGGACGAGGCCCGGGCGAAGTTTGAGTTCCTGCTCGACGCCCTGCGGTTCGGCGCGCCACCGCACGGCGGCATTGCGTTCGGGCTCGATCGCTGGGTCATGCTGCTCGCCGGCGCCGAGAGCCTGCGGGATGTCATCGCGTTCCCGAAAACGCAGCGTGCGGTGTGTCCGCTCACCGGCGCGCCGGCCGAGGTCGCCCCCGCGCAGCTCCATGAGCTGCATCTCAAGACAACCGAACCGCCCGGCGCGAACGTCGCCGTACCGGCCGGCGGCGGCGAGTAACCGAGGAAAGCACCTCCCCAAGCCGATGGTTCGTAGCCCGGCGATGCGCACTGGCGCGGTATCTCTGCCCGGGACCCCGTGACATCGCGGCGATACGGCGCCGGTGACGCGGTCCCGGCGAAACCGCGCGGAGAACGCATCGTCGATGGAGAAGGAGGCGTAAACCTTCATGGCCGCGACACACCGAGCCCTGGCCGCTGTCATGCCCGGTCCGGACCGTGACGTCGAGCTCCGGGAGATCGCGCTCCCATCGTTGGCGCCGGACTCGGCGCTCATGCGTGTTGAGCTCAGCGAGGTCTGCGGCACGGACGTACACCTCCTGCACGGCCGGCTCGCGGGCGTGCCGTACCCGATCATCCCGGGGCACGTGTCGGCGGGCGTGCTCGAGCGAATCCGCGGCACGATGGTCGATGTGTTCGGCCGGCCGCTCGCGGAGGGTGACCGTGTGACGTTCCTCGATGTCCACCGTACATGCCACCGATGTTGGTATTGCCTGGTCGCGAAGGCGTCCACGCGGTGCCCCGAGCGAAAGGTGTACGGCATTACGTATGGGCTCGGGGACGGTCTGACCGGTGGGTGGGCGGAGTATGTTGATCTCAAGCCCGGCGTCCGGTGCGTTCGCCTGGACGACGTTTCGACCGAGCTGTTCATGGCGGGTGGCTGTTCGCTGCCGACCGCGCTGCACGCGGTCGATCGCGCCCGGATCGCGCTGGGGGACCGCGTGCTCGTGCTCGGCGCCGGGCCGGTCGGGCTCTCCGCCGTCGCGTTCGCGACGCTCAGCGGTGCCGCGCGCGTCCTGTGCATCGGCGCGCCGGACGCGCGGCTCGACACCGCCCGGGCCATGGGCGCCGGCATGACGCTCAACTTCGAGCGCGTCGATGAGCGCGAGCGCTCGGATTGGGTCAAGGCGCACACCGAAGGCCACGGCGCGGACGTCACGATCGAGTGCACCGGCGCACCGGCCGCCGTACCGCAGGCGATGCGTTACACCCGCGACGCCGGGCGGGTCGTCGTGGTCGGTCAATACACCGACAACGGCAACGCGACGTTCAACCCGCACCTCGACCTCAACAAGAAGCACCTCGACATCCACGGCTGCTGGGGCTCGGACTTCTCGCATTTCCACCGCGGTGTCGACATCTTGAACATGCCGCGGGCGGCCGATCTGTGGTCCCGCGTGCCGCTGCGGCGGTATCCGCTGTCGCGCGTGAACGAAGCCCTCGCCGACGTCGCGTCCGGCCGCGTCGTGAAGGCGACCGTCGCGCCCGAACGCGCGTGACAGCCTCAGCATCCGCGTCAATAGACACGATCAGTGTCCGCGCCCGTGACAGCATGGTTCGGAAGGGGTGTCCGCTCGGAAGCGGTCTCCGCTCACGCGCGGCAGGCAGGGGTCCGGTCGGGGATTCGGGCCGCGGACATGGAGGTCGTCGTCGCGCGGCTCGAATCCCCTGGACGCGTCGATGCGCGGCGGATTACGGGTCTTGAAGGATGTGACCCGTTACGCATCGACCCGAGCACACTCGGGGTGTGGTGCTCGACAGCGCGAAGCGAACCGCGACGGCGCCCGCACCGGAACAACAAGCGACTCGTTGAAGCGGGTCGGCCACGCCGACGGCGTGTCCGGTTCGTCCCGCGTGGTCCGCCGCGTGGCGGCGGTGTGTTTCAGGCGGCGAGCCGGCGCCTCATCTTGCCGATGAATCCGAATCCCACGAGCCCGAGCAGCGCCGCGCCGGGCGCCGGTACCGGCGTCACCGTAACAATGCCGTCGGTGAACTCGAGCTCGATCGACACCGGCGGGAACACCGGCGCGGCCGCAAAACCCTCGGTCGGGTCGCCGATCGTATACCCCAGGCCCAGCACCGACGTGCCGACATCCAGGGCCGTGAACGTCATGGTTGCGAGCAGCACGTCCACGCCCGTCAGCCCGGTGAGCGACCCGGGAAACGGAACCAGCCCGCCGAGTGCGTCGAGGTCCGGCCCGGAGAACGGCAGGAATGACGGGCCGATCGCGACCTCTGTCGTCGCATCGTGCGACAGCAGCGCGCCGTCGAATCCAAGATCAAGTCCCCAACCGATAATCCCTACCGGGATGTCGGCGAAAATCTTGACGGTGAACACGTCGCCGACCTGTACCGCAGGCGTGCTCGGCACCGCCCGCACCGAAATCAAATCACCAAACGCCGGGTGCACACTGCCGACAAGTGCCCCCATGCTCGCCACAAGAAGAACCTTTCGCAATGTCATCTCTCTATCCCCTTAAGATTGGCCAGGCCGCCATTCTCACTCGGTTCCCCAACATTGAGCACCGCGCGGCCTCACGATGGCGTCACTGTACCAGAATCGCTCACGCACACTCAAGTCAATTCTTGCCGTTTCCACGACATTTCAGCGGTGCCGTTCCACCGCAAGTCGGACGTGTGAGCCTCATAACACGGCGCATGGGTGTCATAACACCGTGCGTGCATGTCATGGATGTGGCATCACGAGAATACTGTAATGATGCTCTGTGCGGACCATGAATACGGACGTGTTCCATACCGAACCGCTATGGAAGCCGACACACGATTGCGTGCAAGACGAGGCCCCGGACCTTCGCACGGCCGGTCCAACCGTTCAGCGGACGCCCGCCGGGGCGCGAACCCGCGGCGCCCGGCGGACGTGGAGGGTCGCGTTCGTCCGTTCCCAGCGCCGGTGCCCGGGATGATCAATATGGAAATAGGAAACGAACGCCCGGTATACAGTATCCCTATGAGCGCCCAGTGTGAGAGGCGTGAGCTCAACTCGGCGCGCGGACCGATGATGCACAGGTCCGTATAGGAACGTCCGTATGCATGGATTCGGTATAGAGAAAGCTACGCGGGGGATCGCGCTATGGGAATCGATGTGCGGTATACGGCCCGTGCGGCGTGTTGAGAAAGTCCAACCCGTTGGTTTGGGACCGCCATCTTCGCGCTGAAGACACGGGCTTCCAGCCCGCGCCGCACGCCTGCACCGGGTTGCACGCGACGACCTGACGACCGATATCCGTGCAGCAGCCACCGCGTTACAACCGACGCGGACGGAGTGCATCTTCCCATCTGTTCGTGTGGGCTTGGCGCCCGGCCGCTTGCGTATCGGCGCGGTTGGAATCCGACGAAGAACCCGCCGCACCACGTGTGTGGAGGCACGGGGTCGCTCAGCCCCGGCGCGCGCCCGCGCGGCGGCGGCAGGTGCCTGCGTTACACCGGCACGAGGACGCGCGGCCGGCGCT
Source organism: Phycisphaerae bacterium (assembly GCA_046754365.1). Lineage (GTDB taxonomy): Bacteria > Planctomycetota > Phycisphaerae > UBA1845 > UBA1845 > JBHHVO01. The sequence continues at coordinate 7,109 of JBHHVO010000020.1, forward strand.
TTTTCCGGACCGGCCGGCGGACGGCCCGCGTCGTCGCGGCGGTGCCGGACGCTGCCTTGCGGCGAGCCCCCGCCGCGGGCGTCCGCCGCGTCGGTGCACCGGCACGCTGCGTGGTGCGGCCAGTGCGTCGTTTCGCCGCGGCGCGGGAGGACGGCTTCGGCGCCTTTTTTGCAACCGCGCGTCGGCGCGTTTTGCCCGCGGCCCCGGCGACGCGTCGGCCCCGCGGAACCGCCTTACGGAACGACCCGTCGGCCGCAGACGCCGTGATGGTCGCCTGCGCAGCCGCGAGCCGCGCCACCGGCACGCGGAACGGACTGCACGATACATAATCCAGCCCCGCCCGATGACAGAACGCGATCGACGCCGGATCACCGCCGTGCTCACCGCAGATACCGAGTTTGAGGTCGGCCCGAACGCCCCGACCATTCTCGACCGCCATGCGGACGAGCCGGCCTACGCCGTCCACGTCGAGCGACTGGAAGGGATCGTGGTCCAGAATCATGTCCCCGCCGTCGTCGAGGTAATCGGGTAGGAACCGCCCCGCGTCGTCGCGCGAGAGCGCCATCGTAAACTGTGTTAGATCGTTCGTACCGAAGCTGAAGAATTCCGCCACCTCGGCGATGCGGTCTCCCGTGAGCGCCGCCCGCGGCGTTTCGACCATCGTGCCGACCAGGTATTTGAGCCGGCGCTTGCGCGCCTTGAGGATCTCATCCGCTACCGAACGCGTCCGGTCCACGAGCCGGCCAAGCTCCCGCGCGTCGATCGACAGCGGGATCATGATCTCCGGCAGGACTTTGACACCCCGGTCCGCGCAGTTTACCGCCGCCTCGATGATGGCACGGACCTGCATCTCAAGGATTTCAGGAAACGTGATGCACAGCCGGCACCCACGATGCCCGAGCATGGGATTCGCCTCGCGAAGCTGATTGACGCGCCGGCGGATCACGCCGATGTCCACAAGACGCGTCTCGAGCTCGGCCCGCCGGTCTGTCTCCCACTCCGCGAGCCCGGCCAGCTCATCCTTCACCGTCGCGTTGAGATCGTCGGCGAGCGATTGCTGCGCCTCGGGGTTGTCGTGGTGGGGCAGGAACTCATGCAACGGTGGATCGAGCAGGCGAATCGTGACCGGCCGGTTGTGCATCGCGGCGAAGATACCCTCAAAGTCGCTCCGCTGGTGTGGCAGAAGCTTGTCCAACGCGCGCCGCCGATCCGGTTCGTTGTCGGCGAGGATCATCTCGCGCATCGCGCGCATCCGCTGCGGCTGGGTGGGATCGAAGAACATGTGCTCGGTCCGGCACAGGCCGATGCCCTCGGCGCCGAACTCGACCGCGCGGATCGCGTCCGCGGGGGTGTCGGCGTTCGTGCGGACACGCATACGCCGCCGCCGGTCACACCAGCCCATGAGCGTCTGATATTCACGCGGTGCCGACGGCCGAACGAGCTTGATCGCACCCTCGAAAACCCGACCCGTGCCGCCGTCGAGCGTGATGTCGTCGCCCTCGGAGAACACCTTGCCGTTGATCGTCGCGAGCTTCGTCCGATAGTCGATGTGTAATTCGTCGCACCCGACCACGCAACACTTGCCCCACCCCCGGGCCACGACTGCGGCATGGGACGTCTTCCCGCCCGTCGCGGTCAGGATGCCGACGGCGGCGTACATGCCCCCGACATCCTCGGGCGATGTCTCCTTGCGGACAAGGATGACGCTGCGCCCCTGGCTCGACCGGATCTCCGCCTCTTCGGCGGTGAACACGACCTCACCCGTCGCGGCGCCCGGCACGGCCCCGATGCCGGTCCCCACCTTTTTCGCGGCGAGCACCTCCGGCGGCGTTGCAGGATCAATGATCGGGAAGAAGAGCCGGTCGATGTCGTCCGCGCGGATCCGCTGGATCGCCTCGTCCCTGGTGATGATGGGTTTGACCGCACGGTCGCCGTACCGCGCCGGGAGGTACTTCTTCCGCACGAGCCGTCGGGCCGTCGGACGGGTCGTGACACCACGCGTCGCCTGATCCACCGCGATCTTGAACGCCGCCTCTGGCGAGCGCTTGCCCGCCCGGCACTGCAGCAGGTAGAGCCGGCCACGCTCGACCGTGAACTCCAGGTCCTGCATGTCCTTGTAGTGCACCTCGAGCATGGCCCGAACGGCCTCGAGCTGATCGTACACGTCCGGCATGAGTTGGTGCAGGTCCGCAAGCGGCAGCGGGGTCCGCACGCCGGCCACCACGTCTTCACCCTGCGCGTTGATGAGCAGGTCTCCGTAGAGACCGTTTTCACCGGTGCTCGGGTCGCGGCTGAAGCAGACACCCGTGCCCGAGTCGTCGCCCATGTTCCCGAACACCATTTGGCACACGTTGACGGCGGTGCCGGCGAGCCCGGTAATGTCCTCGACGCGTCGGTACGTCACGGCCTTCTCGGCCATCCAACTTCCGAAGACGGCATCGATCGCGCCCTTCAACTGTGCGTACGTGTTCTGCGGAAACGCGTCACCGCAGCGTTCCTGATAGATGTCCTTGAATGTCGCGACGAGCGACTCGAGCTCTTCGGCGTCAACCTCCGTGTCGGCCACTTTCTCGCCGTGCGCCCGACCCAGCCGCACCGCCGTACGGCCTCGCTTGACCTCGTCAAACGCATCCTCAAAAACATCCTTGTCGATGCCCTTGGCCGTCGCACCGTACATCATGATGAGCCGGCGATACGCGTCGAACGCGAACCGCCGATCACCCGCCACGGCCGCAAGACCCTCGACCGACACGTCGTTGAGGCCGAGGTTGAGAATCGTCTCCATCATCCCGGGCATGGACACGGCCGCGCCGGAGCGGACGGAAACCAGCAGTGGGCGGCGACCATCACCCAGCTTCGCCTTGCAGCAACGCTCGAGCCGACCGAGCATGTCGCGGACCTGCTTGTCCAGACCGGGCGGCCAGTGCCCACGCTCCGCCGTCGTCGCGCACGCATCCGTCGTGATCGTGAAGCCGGCCGGCACCGGAAGACCGATGCGCGTCATCTCGGCAAGCCCGGCGCCCTTGCCGCCGAGCAACTCCTTGTCATCGCCGCGGCCCTCGGCCTTGCCCTTGCCGAAGAAATAAACCCACTTCTTGATTCGCTTAGCCATGCGTGCAGCCCCCGGGTGGTTCAACTCGACAAAAACTCATCATACGGCCGCTCCCCGTGCGCGGTCAACGCGACGGCCGTGGCGATCGCCGTCGCGGTTCGTGGCACATGCCGCGGCCACGCCGCGTCGTGTAGCGTCCGGACCCCGTGCCGGACGGATCCAACGATCACGCACACGTTGTCCCGGGCAGCACCCTCGCGGTCGGGCGTCACGCCGTGGACCGCGTCGACGCCCCGGCGCACGGGCACGTTGCCACCCGCCCTCAGCCACGACCCACCGCGTCAGAATCGGACCTATCGGACCACGCCCGTCACCACTGGCATCCTCTTGTCAGCGTATCGGCTGTTGCGCAAACCGATCGTAGCAACCCCCCACGCCCACCCGGCGACACACCGCGGCACATGGAAAACACGGTCCCGGCTTGGCAACGGATCGGCGGTACACCCCGAACCCCGCTGCAGGCCGGGCATCCACCCCCCCAGGGATGCGCAGGCCCCACCTGGTCGGAAACCGCCCAGGCCACATGCCACGCCGACACGATGGTTCACCCCGCACACCGCGCGACACGCCGCGCCGCACATCAATCCGCACCGCCAAGAACACTGGCTGCCACGAGCGGCTGCCGCCCGATCGCGTGTGCGATGTGGTAGTCGAGCAACCGGAACACGCCGGTCGGTGATCCACGGAGATCGTCCCGTGCCAGCGCCCGGCGGGTCGCGTCCGTAACCTCGCGCTTTTCCACCAATCCCGCGGCACACCGCCGGCACACCATGCCCCCCTCCAGCGCCGCGAAATGCGTCAGGTCACGCTCCCGTCCGCACAAGACGCACCGCCCAAGCTCGGGCATCGAGCCCGCCGCCGTGAGCGCCGCCCGCTGATACGCGATCGCGGCCGCGAACGGTTCCTCTGCATCGGATAGCGTCGCCAGGCACGACACGAGCGCGTGAAAGAGCGGTGCATGCGGATCCCAGTCCTCCATGAGATACGCCGTGATCTCGGCGGCATACACCCCCGCATAGATCCGAAACAGCCGCCGCCGCAATCCCCCGATCGGCTGTGTCTGCTTCCATTCCGTGATGATCGCGAGCGATTCGGTTCGCTCACTCCGCGCCGTGAACACCACACGGCCGATCTCGAGTAAATCGATACCCGTTGCGACCCGCGTCTTGGTCCCGCGTTTGATGCCCTTCGCGATCGCACGTACCTTACCGTGATCACGCGTGAACAACGTGACCACCTGCGACGTCTCGGAATAGTCGTACCGCCGAATCGCCACGGCGGCATCGTCGCTTACCGGCATGCCGTCATCCTACGCCAACGACGCACGCTGAACATGCCCGCACCGACCGCCACGCCGGGTGCAAGCCGGATGAGCCGCACACCATGCTTGACACACGCGAGCGCCACACCGACAGTCACGTTCGATGGACGACATCGTCACCGTCACGCTTAACACGGCCGTCGATCGCCTTATCGAAGTACCAGACTTCCACGTCGGCGGACACGTCCCCGGGCGGCACCTCGCACGCATACCCGCGGGGAAGGGCGTCAACGTATCACGCGCCCTCGCGATCCTGGGCGTGCCGAGCGTCGCCACCGGGTTCGTCGGTCGCGAACAACTCGAGGACTTCGAGCGATCGCTGCGGCCGTCCGCGGGGCGGGGCGCCGATGCGGCCGGGGCTGGTGATCCCCACGCCACCGCCAACGAACATGCCAACGCCGCCACGACCCGAGATGGCGGCCCTGCCACGACCCGACACGCCGACACCGCCTCGACGATACAGCCGCAGTTTCTCGCGATCGACGGGGTGACGCGCGAGAACATCACGATCATCGACCCCACTGCATGCAACGAAACACATGTTCGCGACGTTGGGGCCGCCCCCACGCACGACGACCTCGCACGCCTCGAGCAGAAACTCAACCTCTTGGCCCATGAAGGCACGCTCGTCATCATCGCGGGGGGACTGCCCCCCGACGTGCCGACGGATTACGCCGTCGGCCTGATCGACATGCTACTCGCCAAGCGGGCCAGGGTGGCGCTCGATGCCTCGGGACCCTTACTCGCCGCCGCCCGGCAGCGCCGCCTGTGGCTCGTCAAGCCGAACGCATGGGAGCTTGCGGCGATGTGGGAGGCGCGACCGAAGCACGATCCGGCCCCGGCGCCCGGCGCCACGTCGGGACCCGAACCGGGATCGGACACGCCCGCGCCAGGCGCCAACGCACCTGCACGGGCTGCCAATGCGTCTCCACCGATATTCGACACACGTGGCAGCGCCTGGACGGCGCGACAAATCGTCGCCGCGGGATGTGACCTTTCCCGGCGAAGCCACGTCGTGATGGTCAGCCAGGGATCCGCCGGCGGATACGTCTTCAGCGACGGCACCGCCGTTGCGGGGCGCGTAGCGGTCGATCCCGGGCTGGTCCGCAGTACCGTAGGCTGCGGCGACTGTATGCTCGCCGCGTTCGTGGCCGCGCGGCGACGGGGCGATGACGTGCGGGCGTCGTTCCGCTACGCCCTCGCCGTCGCGAGCGCCGCCGCGCTCGACGTCATGCCCGGCACGTTCGATCCCAACGCCATACCCGCGATGCTCGAACGCACATCCGTGGGGCCGATCTAGTACTCCGCTGCACGCATCGGTAATACCACGCGCTTGCGCTTGGGGCTCTCATCAGGCCGGTCGGAAGCATCACGCGCCCTCAACACCGTCCGGGTGCGGCTTGCGTTTGACGGGGGTGGCGGCTATGAAAAAGCGATGCCACGGGCACGATCGGTCGGAGCACAACGCATGATCACACGGCGGTACCGGGTAGCCCCTATGACGCTCGCCGTTACGCTCGCATGCGCGGCGGTCCCGGTGCGGGCTTCGGGTCCCGCGGATGGACCGGTGATCGGCACGCGGCCGGGCCAGATGTACCCTGACTTCTACCTGCCGACACTCGACGGTGGCTATGGGCGCCTGTCCGACCTCAGAGGTCGGAAGGTGCTGCTCATCCACTTCGCGTCGTGGTGAGCCGGGTGCCGCAGGGTGCTGCCCGTGTGGCAGTCGTTGGTCAAGCCCTATGTGCAGGCCGGGGCGCTCACGGTCGTCGGGGTCGTGCAGGAACAACATCCCGATCGCGCGCGCCTGTACCGCCAATGGCGAGCGTTGGACTGGCCGATCTTCGTCGACGCGCTCAACGAGCTCGGCGTCGCGGCCGTGCCGATCGCGGTCGCGATCGATGCGTCGGGCGTGGTTCGCGCCGCGTCACTCCGGCCGTCGCGGCTGGCCCACAAGTTTATGGAGCTCCGGTACGAACCGATCGAGGTTGCGGACGGCTACAACCGGGCCACCGCGCCGGACATCCCGGCGCTGCAGCGCACCGCGCGCCGCGACAACACGGCCGATGCCTGGCGGGCCCTGGGCGACGCGTGGTTCATCACGCACGGCGATGGGGCTATGGATCGCGCCGTTGAGGCGTTCGAGCGGGCCGTGGCCGTGAACCCCAAGGACGGGCGAGCGCAGTTTCGGCTCGGCGTCGCACTGAGACGGCGGTCTGAATCTGTCGGTCACCGGCCGGGCGATGCCCAGGAGGCCGTCCGGCGGTGGGGCCTGGCGCTTGCGGTTGATCCCAATCAGTACATCTGGCGGCGGCGGATTCAGCAATACGGTCCGCGTCTTGACAAGCCGTACAACTTCTATTTCTGGGTGGACGAGGCCCGGGCGGCCGTACGTGCGCGAGGCGACACGCCGGTGACACTGGCGGTGGAACCGCTCGGCTCGGAAATCGCGCCACCCGACCGGGGCGCCACGAACCAGTCGGCACCTACCGTCCCCGACCCGGACCCAGAGGGTCGCTTGCGGCGCGACGCCGCGCACCTGGTGGGCATCGAGCCGGTCGTTACGCCACATCGCGTTCGACCGGGTCGGCGCGTGCGCGTCCGGCTGACGTTCCGGCTTGATGAGCGCACGAAGCCGTTTTGGAATAACGAATACAAGGGTCTGGTCACGTCGTTGGTGCTGCCATCCGGCCTGAGTGTGACGGAGTCTGCGCTGCGTTATCCGAACGCGGCGCGGCCTGAAACCCGCGAGGTTCGGGTTCTCGAGTGTGAGATCGCGGTCGGCACCGCGGTCGCCCCCGGGAACCTGACGCTCCCGGCGTACGCCGTCTACGATGTGTGCGAGAACGAGCGCGGCGTGTGTCACCATCTCCGTCAGGACTTCTCGATCGTGGTACACGTCGATCCGTCCGCGCCGACTGGATAGGCGTGTTGTTGTGAAGGCTGGGGACTCGATACGCGGGCGACGATGTCGATGAAGCGCGGTCCAACAGCGGGCCGCCGGCGGTTCCACGATCCGTGACGGAGCGCGCGTCAGACACCACGAGGTGAACCATGGAACAACCCGAAGCAAGACACGGGGACAATCTGTATCCCGTCACGTTGACAGCCGCATTCGGTGACCACCGGCTTGCGTTGGACGTGCCGGCGGGCGTATGGAACCCGACGCCGCACGGCATGCACTTGGGGCATATGCTCACGCGGCTGGATTTCACCGGGCGACGGGTGTTGGAGCTGGGTACCGGGTGCGGTATCCACGCGATTCTCATCGCGCGGCGGGGCGCGGCCGCCATGACGCTGACGGAAGTGGATCACACGATCCTGGACAACGCGCGGCACAACCTGACGAAACATGGCGTCGTCGTACCCACCGAATACGTGATGGCCGATTGGACGCACGTAACGAGCGGACCGTTCGACACGGTCGTCACGAATCCGCCGTTCGCGAAGTCGGGGAAGCGCTTTCGGCGGTATTTCATCGATACGCTGATCCTGGATGCGCATAAGCTGGTGCGTCCGGGCGGGAGCCTCGTATTCGTTCAATCAAGCATGGCGGACATTCCCCGCAGCGTCCGGCTTATGGAGGAGCACGGCATGGGGGTCCGCGTCGTCGGCGAGCGGGACGGACCGTTTCGCGATTACTACTTCGACGACGCGACGTTCATGCGGGAGATCGCGTCGATCCCGGGGGGCTACAGCGTGCGGGGCGGGGAATACTTCGAGCGCCTGATCGTTTTTGAGGCGACACTGCCCGAGTAAGCCGCGCGATCGAGCGCGCAACGCACAGGTCGTGGACGTCGGGGCGGTCCGCCCGGGCGACCGCCCGTCCGGACACGCGCCGGTTGCCCACAGGCGTGTCGTCGTTTCACTCGGATCCCGCCGCACCCCACGGACACCGCCGGCCGGACGCCCGTTGAGCGGGCGGCGTACCGGTTGCCACGTGCGGGTTCGACGCGTATACTCCGCGGGTGGGGTGTCCGTGAGCGTGCGGTGCGCGCTGGAGCGGGGACCGGCACGTTCGAGGTGCCCATGTCCATCGGGGAAGAGGCTGCAAAGGAGGTGAGCCATTGGCGAGCGTCTTGAATGGCAAGAAGGTGCTGCTCGTGGACGACGACCCGGACATCGTGGCGGCCATGGTGGCGCTGCTCGATGACACGGGGGCCGAGGTCTCGACGGCCGCGGACGGCAACGCCGCCGTGCAAGCGGCGGAGACGATCGACCCGGATCTGATCGTCCTCGACGCGATGCTCCCGAAGCGCAGCGGGTTTCTGGTGTTGGAACGGCTCAAGGCGAAGAAGAAGCGCGGTGATCGACCGTATGTCATCATGATCACCGGGAACCAGGGCAAGCGTCACCAGGCCTGGGCCGAGAGCCTCGGTGTGGACGGCTACCTCAACAAACCGTTCCGCATGGAGCGGCTTCTGGCGTCGATGGAGAAGCTGGTTGCCACGTAGGGCGCACGGTTGGCCCCGCCGGAACGTGCCGGATGTTGCCGTCGCCGGCTTATCTTTGGGTTCTCGTCGATTCCCCATCCGCAGAGCGCGTCGATGTCGCGATGGCGGCCTGCGGCGCACGGGTCCATACGTCGCGTTGTTGCTGTGCACCGCGACGGCGCTGTGCGCGCCCGTGACGGGCTCGACGGTGCGGGCTACCGGCGCTCGACACCGGGATCAACTGGTGGCGCCAAACGCTGTCCTTGCGCCGATTGCGCCGCGCACGCCCATCGCGCCGGGTGCTTCCAACGCTCCGGCTGTTGCAGTTCTTGCCGCCACCACGGGCGCTCACGTCGCTCCGCGCGTACCGGCATCCCCGGACGCGCCGCTCGCGTCGGATGCGTCGGAGACGACGCTCGCCGACGCGCACGACATGCTCATGCTCGGGCAGTACGACGAAGCGGCCAAGGTCTACGCGGCGCTGACGGCGGACCCACGGCAAGCGACGGCCGCATCGATCGGATTGGCGCGATGTTGGATCCAGACCGGGCGCTATGACGACGCGATCACCGCATTACACGACGCCCGCGCGCCGGACAACGCCGACTGGCACGCCGCGCTCGCAGCCGTGCTCACGCGCACGGGCCGGTACGAGGACGTGCTCCGCCACGCCGAGTCGGCCGTTCGGCTCGACCCCGGCCATACCGACGCGCGGCTGGTGCTCGGTCGCACGTTGGAGCTGCTCGGCCGGCGCGACGAGGCGATCGCGACGTACCGCTGGTTCGACCGGCAGATCGCCGGGCGCCCCGAGTTGCCGCGCGACGCCGTATGGATCACGAACACGGCCGTTGGGTTTCTTCGGTACAGCGTGCTGACGCGCACGAACGTCACGCGTCGCGTGAAGCACGTGTTGGAAGAAATGCTGCAGGTTGCGTACGAGCGGCTCGACCGCTCGTGGTGGCCCGCGCGGATCGCCGCCGCCGACCTGCTGCGCGAACGGTTCAACAACGACGAGCACGACGGCAGCGTTTCGGATTACAAGGCCGCGCTGCGGATCAACGGCAACCTGCCCGAGGCCCACGTCGGGCTCGGCGAGGTAGCGCTGGACGCCTGGGACTTCGACGAGGTTGAACGCCGCGCGGCGCTGGCGCTGGGCATCAACCCGAATTTCTCTCCGGCCATCCGCCTGCTCGCCAAGAATCTGCTCA